>JASJDA010000129.1 GCA_030065755.1 Prochloraceae cyanobacterium
TAACCACTTATTCTATGGCGAAGGTAGATTAACAACGAGCTCAATTCCATAATAACATTTATGGCTCTTCGAGTTTTAAGTAATAAAAAAAAGTTATCCAGCTAACTTCGGAAGGTGCTCGACCTGCGTGCCCTCCTACTCTGACTTATGGGGGTTCGACACTCTGTGGGATTTTCCTGCGGGAGCGATCGTACATGAAACACAACAGCGCGATCTCGCTCACGATCCGCTATTCGGCGCGTACTCGATCGTATTAAACTACTCGGTTTAGTTGAATAACTGCACTCGTCGCTGCTCTTATCCGAATCAGAATGCGCTCGATGTAAAAAAATACCAGCCTCGTTGCGTCTTGGCTGATTAATCTCGATCGATAACTACAAATACCATAATACTCCTGTTTCGTAACTCCGAGGGAGATTGAAGACGATCCGAATAGCAGATCCGCAGGGGGGCGCGATCGCCTTTCTATCTTCTCGATCGAACCTTCGCTGCTCGAACCAGAATACGAGGAATATTCCATTTAGTATTAGGAATTCCCTTCGATTATCCTTTGTAATTTGAGGGCATCTTGGGGAGCATAGCCCCATTCATCATTGTTAAAATAGCAATAAATTTCTTTTCCCTGAGAAATTAGCAGTTATTCTTTGCGGGGAAAGTTGACCACCTATTTCATAGAGACAAAAAGCCATTTCCTCGGCAGTTAAAATTTCGTCAACTCTCTGGTTAAACCAACTGCGATCGCTCCCACTCGAAAGCATAGCGATAATCTTTGGGCAGAACGGCAACAAAATCCTTCAGTCGTTCCTCATTAACCGACCAACGGGGCGGTAATTGAAAGAGAATCACAGCTAATTTTTCTTCTTTGACTCCAACTCTCTCCAGCAATTTTGACAAGGTTGCCCTCGAGTCTTTGAGTTTTTTGCGGTGAGTGATGTAGCGGCTGGCTTTAACAGTAAAGAGAAATTCCTTTGGTACCGTATCCCGCCATTTTTTCAACGTCTCCACGAATTGTTTCGCGATCGCACTCTGGAACTTAACCCTTCTGCGCTCCTGAAGGTAGCAGCAATGCGGCACGCCTTCTCAGTTATTGCCTGTTTCGTCAGCTCGGGGAATTCCCCACCCAACTACAAGAGTAATCTGTCGAGAGGGAAAAATGTGGTTAGTTTTTGTTATTCTTATGGTAAGGAGTTACTAGGAATAGCGTCCTGGTTATGAAAAATGCTGCTTCCACGCCGAAGCTCCCCACGCACTTATATACCAGCCTACCTTACCTTATTTAAGTCTGGCGAGTTAGCTAAAAGAGAAAAACTAGCTGAGCAACATTTAGAAAACTGCGATCTGTGCGCTCGCTATTGTTATGTCAACCGTCGTCAAACCACTAAGGGAGCAGTCTGTCGAACTGGCTCGAGCGCCATAGTACATAGTTTTGGTCCCCACCACGGCGAGGAGAAGCCACTAAGGGGATGGAACGGTTCGGGAACGATATTTTTCAGTTGGTGCAACCTACGCTGCGTCTACTGCCAAAATTGGTCGATCAGCCATAAGGGCATGGGTACTGCAGTATCTGCTTCCGAGATAGCCCAGATGATGCTCTCTTTACAGTCAAAGGGCTGTCACAACATTAACTTGGTTTCTCCCTCTCACGTAGTGCCACAGATTATAGCTGCGGTAAGAGAAGCGGCAGAGGGGGGGCTACGCTTGCCTTTAGTTTATAATACAGGCGGCTACGATAGTCCCGAAGCCTTAGCCCTATTAGACGGAATCATCGACATTTATATGCCCGATATGAAGTATGGTAACTCGGAGCTGGCTCTTAAGTATTCTAAGGTGCCTAACTACGTTCAAGTTAACCGACGGGCCGTCAAGGAAATGCATCGACAAGTGGGAGATCTAGTATTGGATGAAAATGGCATCGCTCAAAGAGGTCTGCTGGTACGCCATCTCATCCTGCCAGAAAACTTGGCAGGTACGGACTCGGTGCTTGCTTTCCTCGCCCAAGAAATTTCCCCTTCCACCTACCTCAACTTGATGGCGCAGTATTATCCCTGCTATCGTGCTGAGGTATATCCGCCCCTAGATCGCTCAATTACTAGAGAAGAATACCTTTGTGCTCTGAGACTAGCTGAAAAATACGGTTTGAACCGCGCAGTAGAATATTAGTTTAGGGAAGAGCTCACTTTTCACGAGATCTTTTCGTCATCGTTTTTGAGTGTGGGGAGTGTGGGGGGTGTGGGGGGTGTGGGAAGATAGAGACAGCAGGGAGCTGAGCGAAATTTAAATGAAATGGTCGAAAAAGAGAAAAAGTATTTTAGAACTCACGAGGACTTAATAATTTATCAAAAAGCATTTGATACAGCAATGAAAATTTTTAACTTGTCGAAAGGTTTTCCAGTGGAAGAACGATATTCTTTAACTGACCAAATTCGTCGCTCTTCTCGTTCCGTATGTGCCAATATGGCATAAGCATGGAGAAAACGTAGATATAAAGCAGCATTTGTAGCTAAATTAAGTGATTGCGAAGCCGAAGCTGCCGAAGTGCAAGTTTGGTTGAAATTTGCGGTCAAATGCCAATATTTATCTGTAGAAGATGGAAGAGAACTTTATGGCACTTATAATCAAATCCTGAGTGGATTAGTGAAAATGATTACCCATCCAGAAGATTGGTTACTCAATTAACTACCCACACTCCCCACACTCCCCACACTCCCCACACTCAAGAGCGATGACGAAAAGATCCCGTGAAAAGTCAGAGGGAAGAGAGGCTACAAAAAAATCTGCAATAGGGACAGTCTTGGACAAAATTACCCGAGAGATGTCTTTATTTTTATTAGGGAAGTCCTTTTACGATAACTTTATTACGAGAGATGTAGTTATTTTTATGAAAGTACCCTTTTACGATAACTTTATTACTCCGTTTATAACTTGACTACTGTGAAGGGTACTTTCATAAAAATGAACTCATTGGAGTACGATCGTTTATAACTTAACTGCTGATGAGGACTTCCCTAATAAAAATAAAATTATTGTAACCCCTCTTTTTTACTTGTATTTTAGTACTTATGTATTGAGAAGAGGGTAATTTTGTCCCCCGAGAGATGTATTTATGACAATATTTAAATAGCAGTAGTTAATCATGAACCTAAAAGCTGTCGATGCAAGCAATAGTCACAAGACCTCGACGCCCAACCCCCACTACGAAGTAATTACCTTAGAAAATGGACTCGATGTGATGCTTATTTCCCACCCAAGGTACAACAAGTCTGGGGCGGCTATTGCGGTCAAAGTAGGGAACACATCTAATCCCAAAGCCCATCTTGGTCTAGCCCACTTTCTCGAGCATATGCTCTTTATTTCTAGCCAAAATTTCCCACAAGTAAATTTTTTTGATAGCTATTTAAAAGCTCATGGGGGAACTTCAAACGCATACACTGACACTGAGCTCACTAATTATTACTTCTGTGTAGACCACGACTATTTTGAAGGAGGGCTGATTAGATTTGCCGATCTGATAGCTAATCCTCTATTAGACTCTAGCTATCTAGAACACCGATTCAGTAATCGAAAAGCAGGACTGATGTACTGTTGAAGCCGTTGGAGATGACTAAAAATAAAAGTCTTAGTTCGCGATTGTCGTTCGCGAATTTAGGGCCAAGGGGAGAACGAAGATTATTTTGCTGCGAGCGAGATAGGATAAACTAGTTCAGACGTTTCCCAGGAGTGAAAATCATAGCCCCGATGCGCCCCTTGACCTGGAACCCGCCCATTGATTTGTCTGAGACTGAAGAGAAAATCATTAAACGCATTAAAAGAGCCAAACTCTTTGTGTTCTTGCGAGAAACCCGCCATTTATTGTTTAACGAAGCTTTTCAAGAAGAACTAGCTTCGATGTATGCGGATGCGACTAAAGGACATCCCCCTGTGCCGCCAGCACAGTTGGCCTTAACAATTATCCTACAAGCTTACACCAAAGCTTCGGATGCAGAAGCTATAGAAGCTCTAACTATGGATAGGCGTTGGCAATTGGTGATTGATTGTCTTGAGGGTGCAATCAAAAACAGTTGCTGGGGCGTTTGCGGATGCGCTTGCGTATCCGCAAACGCCCCCCTCTCGCAGACTAAACCGTTTAGTTCGTAAGAGAGGGGGGGGAGAGAACTGCGTCCTCTCCCCGTGTATTATGTTTAGGGGCGAGCACTAAAAGTCAAAAAAAAGGCAATGTATTAAAAGACGTTAATTAATGACATTGCCATGAATCAAAAATATACCGTAGCGAGCGAAAAAGTTAGTCAAATTATCTTTGAAGCGATCGTTAAAAGAGAAGAACATCTGAAGGACAAAATCTTTGAAATTGACACAGACTTATTATCATTATTACGTGCTATTGGCTTGAGAGTGATGTCAATGTTGTTGACAATGTTAACTATTCAAGTAACAACTCAAGCTAAAAAACCAGGGAATGAAAATACAGCGCACTCCTAAAATTAAATATACAACGATTTTTGGTGAATTAGAAATAAAATCTCCATATCTTTGGAATAAACAATTAAAAAAAGGAATGCGTCCTGTTACTGAATTCTTAGGCCTTACTCATGGAAAGCATTCGATAGCTTTAACAAAAGCTTTGGCTGACTTCGGAGCCGAAGAATCTTTTGGCCAAGCTAGTTTACGTTTTCAAGAACATTATGGTTTTAAGATTGAGGTAAGTAAAGTAGGAAGAGAAGTCAAAAAAGTTGCTCGATTATCAGAACTTTTTGTAGAACAAAGATTAGAAAAATCTAAGGCAGAAGGCAATATTAATCCGACGAAAAAGACGGGAAGACTTTTATTAGAATTAGATGGTTGTCATCTCAGAACTGGGCTAAAAATTTCAGGAGATAAAACTGGATTAACCAAGATTCGTAAAATTAAAAAGCGGAGCGCCCGCTCGGAGGGAACCTCCGAGTAAGGACGCACCAAGCAGTCTTCAAGAAAAATTGATTGGAAAGAAACCAGGGTAGCTTTCGCACGTCCAGTTGCGCAGAAAAAGCAGCGAACATTTGTAGCTAAAATGGGTAAATATCCTGAAATTATACAACAACTTATCGGTGCTGCCTACGACCAAGGTTTGTTTGAAAAATCGCAAATTTTTGCCTACGGAGCTCTTTTTATTTTTATAGAGAAAGCCCTTCTATAGTAGTTAAGTTATAAACGAAGCAGATAGGTTATCGTAAAAGGGCTTTCTCTATAAAAATAATAGTTTTTTCTACTGCTGATGGAGGTATTGGTCTTAAAGAAGCACTTGAGAACGCTTTTTCTGGACTTCAATTTATCTTAGATCGCCCTCATCTCAAACAAAATATTTATAAAGGAATCGAAGCCATGCAACTGACAAAAAAACATTTCGATTCCATTTTGTATTGTACTGTTACTTTAATTGAGGCTGGCAAAGTTCGCAAAATTATCAAAAGTTTCCGCGCATTACAAAGGCACAGGAGCTCAAGAAGTAGAAAATTTAGTTAACTATTTAATTCGATTTCAAGACTGTGTCTATTATCGTAGATTTCAGAGTTTAGGACTACCCATAGCCTCGGGGGAAATTGAAAGTGCCCATAAATATATTCCTCAAAAACGATTAAAAATAGCGGGGGCAACTTGGCATCCTGATACTATCAATCCTATGTTGGCTTTAAGAATTATTAGAGCTAATGATTGGTGGTCTGAATTTTGGAATGGATACAGACAACAGGTAGCGGCTTAAATGTTTAATTCTAGAACGTGCGCGATCGAGACTGGACTAGGAATTTTTTAGTTGTAAATAGGAAACGCGATCGAGCCTTTAAATTTTCGCTATTTTTGGTCTTTTAAGTAATAAAAAAAACTTTTAAATATTAAAGATCTTAAGATAAGATTTGTCTTTCTTTGCTACTAACTAAACGGTTTAGTCGACCAAGAGGGGGCGATGCCGACACCCAAGCGCATCCCTATAGCCACCCCCCCCTATTTCTACTAAACGGTTTAGTTTGTGGCAGAGGTTAACTTGTGTACTCGTTTTTAAAGTCGCTCAGCTGTTCAATTTGAGATGCTGTAAGGCTTTCATAGCTGGCGATCGCTTTTTTGTGAGAAATGCAGGGTTACATCCACCATATTTGGGTTCAGCAATTAAAAATCCTGTATAGATATTCAGGTCACATTTAGCAGTAGATGGCTTCGTTCTAACTCTTATGGCTCTTTTCTCCCAATTACTCCTTAAATTATTCTACGAAACCAAGCAAATAAAGCGGTAAGAATTAACGATCGCCTTCAATACACATTTTATCAATTTTGTCAATGCGAAACTTCTAAAGAACTGGCAGTAAAAGATTTTTTTCAGCACAGGCAGTGGCAATCAGTAACGCTTCAGCTTCGAGGGCATTGTGATACCGTTGTTCATTACTGCTCTACACTTGTGACCATAGTATCTCAAGGGCGAAAATATCGAGTTTAAGAAAGATGTGACTAAAGCATAGGGGGCGGCAAAAAGTTGGGAAAAAACAGCCTCTAACTCGAAAAATTCAGAATTGGCTCTCTGGAATCGTCTTAAGAGTGTAGAAACTGAAGACAGAAAGTCAAATTTTGTCCAAACTCCAAAGCCACTACAACTGCTCATTAATACAATTAAAATAGGAGAACTGTTATGATTCTTTGGGGAAAAGAACATCAAGCTAGAGCACAAGCTTTAGCCGAAATATGCGGGGAACAATCAATGGCACTGGCCAACTTGCCTCAAACAAAGGAAGGAATTCAACCCTTGAAGAGTAAAGACGCGACACTCACAGTATGGGGGCACGGCAATGCTAATAAGTTTTGCGAGATGTATGATAGCGAATTCGGTGTGATAATTAAAGCTTGGAAAAAGCAGAATCAGAGTCTGAAGACCGTCGAACTTGTGACATGTGACGCACAACACAACATTAAATCTTATTTGGCGGGATACGCTTCTCGTGTTGCTAAGTTTGTCCAGCAAGACTACAAGGACGTCACTATCAAGGCTTTGCCAGTGGGCCAACATTCAGAAGACAAGTCTATTCTCTGGGCTAGTGCTGATACCTCTACATTTTGCTATTTGACGGCACCATCCGAAGAAACCTTCAATAATGCAAAGAATCTATTCGAAAAACTCAGAGGAAATTATAGTGACGATTTTTCACTAGTGGCGCAAGCGATGTTGACACAGCGAAAATCATCTCCTCCAAACAACTTCACCGTGAACGGTGGTCTTCTAGAATCGTTACGCGGATGTCTCGCAGTTATTAAGACGAAGTGACATCCTCCCCGACCTGCGCATTTAGCTTGGTCGGGGCTTCCCAAAATCACTATTGGGCATTGCTACCCTACGCCACTTGTCTATAGCGTTTCTAAATCAGTCATAAATAATCAAAACGTTTGAAAAGTTATCGGGGGGGCAGGGGACTGTGTGACTTTAACCATAAAATGACCATTTCGGACACTTTATGGGTTCTTGTCAGCTTTTGGTGATACCGACTGTTTCGACCGATGTCTGCAATTAAAACTAAATCTATTCCGGCTATACCGATACCCAAGGGCATCGGTATAGCCCCCCTCTGCGCTACTAAACGGTTTAGTTTTAAAAGACGTTAATCCCCCTTTTGTAATTCAAAATGTAATATACAAAGATTACCCAAAGGGAGCTATTGGGCGATGCCGAAGACGCGCTGGCGATCGCGATCGAACCGATTTCTTTTCCAATGGCTTGCGCCAAAATAGTTTGGCGCATACTATAAGATATATTACAACAAGACGTGGGGAAAGTGGGTTAATAATTTGATGTTATTTTACAATGATAGTATAAATCGTCTCGCTAATAAATCGAGTCCCGCTCGTCCAAACATTTGACGCTTCAGCATTTTGAGACGGTTAATCTGTCCTTCAACCGGACAGTTACTCGTCTATTGTGTTACTCCTGCCTTAACAGCATCACGCGTCAAATTCTAAACCAGTAGCAAAACTTTGCAGCAGAGCAACAGAGCTAGTTTTGGCTTTGTCTAACCAGTCATTTAACTGTTCGGGTAGGCGTTGACGCACAATAGCGGCAAATTGTTGAGCTAGGGAGATTGCCACCTCTAGATCGGGATGTCCGCTATTGTGCCGAGCGATTAATTCTTTATCTTCTGGCTTTTGCGATTCTGGTCGTCGTAAAATCTTAGCTGTTGCGCGACTAGGCGTAAGAGGGCGTTGGCATCCAGGACGGCGTTGGTCAGACTTATCTTTTCTGAAACGTTTTTCTGTTTTGACACTTGAGAACCTCTTCAAATATCGAGTGTAACGAGCGACCGTGCCATAACTGCCAGTATAGCCCCTTTGTTGAATTTCCTCATATAAACCTTGGGTGTTATGGTAGCCACTATTCCAGCGATTCAGGATATAATCTTGATAAGGGTTAAGAAGACTTTGACCGCTATCGCTACGTTGACGACGTTCGCGAAAATTAGGCGCTCGCAAATAATTAAACACGGTCGTTTTAGAAACTCCGAGTTTCTGAGCGATGGCTTGTCCTGACAAGCCTTGAGACCGCAGCCGCCAAACTTCCTCATGAATATATTGTCGTCTGAGGCGAGCCTGGATAGATTGGGTTTTTCGGCTCATCCGATTTAGTTATGCTTAAAAACTAGCGCTCGCCAGATAAGTAGTCGGACAAAATAAAAAAAGAAGCTGGAGAGAGGACGCAGTTCTCTCTCCCCACCATACTAACTAAACCGTTTAGTTAGTATGGTGGGGGTGGAATGTCGATACGCACGGCGGAGACATTCCCGCAACTACTATTGATTCGAGCGCGGCGATCGCCAGATAGAGAAGCTGACGCCCATTTATTTGGGCCCGACCCCCTTGCTGCAAGGCTTCTCAGCTTCAAAAATCCCAATTGAAATGCGCATCAGCTTAAAACCACAAAAAATGCTCGAAAGTCTTTCAATGCTTGATTTATAGGACTTTTTTTTGTATTCTCAAGGATATAAAAATAATATTTTATTTGCTTATTAATTCAGATGTCATCTTTTGCTGAGCTTAATATATTTAATCAAATCATCAAGTTGCCTGAAGTAAAAGTTAAAGATTATCAGTTTATTGATGGGTTTGGATTAGTACTTACTTTAGAAAAAATTGATAAAAAAAGTGCTTGTCCGCGTTGTGGAAAAAAGAGCGAGCGATTACATCAAAATCATGAATATTTAGTGAGAGATTTACCTCATGCAGAACAGGATGTATTTTTAAGAGTCAATCGAAGACAACTAAAGTGCGATCGATGCAAAAAACCTTTTAGTGAAGAATTTGATTTTATAGAAAAAACCAGGACTTATACTAAAAGATTAGCACAAAAAATTATTACTGAAGTTGTTGAAAGTGACATCAAGAATGTTGCTGAAAGAAATGGTCTAAGTGAGAGGGAAGTAGAAACTATATTAAAAGAGCAATTTTCAGATTTAAAACTAGACAAACCCATCGGATTAAAGAAGTTAGGGATAGATGAGATTGCTTGGGTAAAAGGACACAAAAATTATTGTGCAGTTTTAGTAGATTTAGAAACAAGAAAACCAATAGATATTTTAGAGAAAAGAACTCAAGATGGACTAAAAGAAAAACTAAGAAGTATTTTCAATTCCAATAAATCTGAGGTTGTATCTTTATTAAAATTGACTCATTGGTTGAAAAAAGCTGCGACCTATTTTCCTGATAGTTGTGGGACTATAATTAGATGGTTTGCTGAAATAATTCCTTATTTTAAAAATCGAACTACTCAGGGAGCTGTTGAAGGTATTAATAACAAATTAAAACTGATAAAGCGGAAAGGATTTGGTTTTAGAAACTTTGATAATTTTCGTTTAAGGAGTTTGTTGTCTTTCCACTTTTAGACTTAATTTGGCATAGCCAAATGCGATGAGCCGAATTAATTAATAAAATTCAAGCTCAGGCTCAAGCCCAAGTACAAGCCAAGAAAATGCGAGAACAAGAATTTAATCAAAAACTAAATGAATCTGAAATAATGGTTGAAAAATAACTTTGTTATCGATATCGATTCATTAATTTAGTTGCAATTAAAGGAGTCTAAAATGACAAATGCAAATGATAATAGTAGAACTTTAACTGCTGTCAGTCCCGATATTTTTGAGATTTTTTTGCTAGATGAAGACGGACAAAATATACTCAGTATTGACGATGGTGCGTTGAGACAATCCCTACGGATCGAGATTATTAATACTTCTGGCAGAAATATAGAGTTTACAGAGTTGCAGACAATTGAAAATATAGAAAATTACCATTTTTCTATCTCATTCCGCCCTGGAACTTTGCTGCTAAATCCAAACGGAGATACGAACATTACTCTCGAAGAAGCAGACCAAGGGTGGCAGCAGCAGTACAAAAATAATACATTTTATATAATCAGTTCTCAGCCAAGAACAATTGAAAGTGGTAAAAGGATTACTTTAACACTCAAAAATATTGGAGCTGCACCTGAAGGAGGATCGCGGGGAACGCGGGTAGAAATTAAATATAATAATCTTCAGTATGAGGGTTCTAACGAAGTAATTAGTGGCAATCGCTTACAATATCTCAACATTGTTAATCAGCGCGGTAAAAAGCAAATTCCTCTATATGTAGGATTTTTGGGTTCTAATACAATTCTTAATGATGGTAGCGAAAATGAGTTAACTCTAACGATTCAAAGTTTACCCAATCAAAATTCTCAATTAAGAATTTTAGAAACTCCTGAAATAAAAACGATAGATAGCACGACGAGATGGCAGGGCAATCTTCTTAAATTTCTAGAAGAAAAAGTACCTAATTTCAGAACTGAGATAGACACAATAATACAAGACCCAAACATATCAACAGCCCGCAGAACTTTTTTTGAAGGGTTACGAAACTTACAGGATACGGAGGCTTCTTTCGCACAGTTTCAGGCAAGCTTAAGGGAGTTAACATTTAACGATAACGATAAAAGGATTATTTTTACAATATTACTAAGTAATTTAGGAGTTATCATCGAAGAAGATTTAAACGCAATTTTGACCCAGCTGAAGAGTCTCCTCTATCCAGTAGAGCCGACGCCGCAAGAGCTAGAGCGGATCAGAGGTATTATTTTGCAGATAATACAAAGTTCTGATAATTTTCGGGTAATTAAGTCTGAACTCAATCCCGAAGGTAGGTTAGAGTTTAAAGGACTTGACGCAGCTGGTTTTTTAGACCGCGCTGCCAAGTTTTCGATTTCCTTTGATGTTACAACAACAGAGGATAATGATTCTAAAAACTGGGCTTTGGTTGACAAAAAAAATGCAGATGACATTCAAATAGATATTGTGCGAGGTCAAGAAAATTGGATTTTTGGTGGTATAGAAGAACAAGGAATAACCCCCCGTTGGAGTTTTATTTGTAAACAGGGATTGCAACTACAAGCTCGCACCGAGATTCTCAGATTCTCGATCTCTAATCTTAAAACTCAACTTCTTTCTGGCTATGCCAATCTTTATGTTCATTATGAAAATATTCCAGGATACTGGGATGGATATATTACTGTTCCCATTCATAAAGGTCCTTTAGTATATCGGGAGAAAACTTTTAAAAATGTTAAAGTTGGTTGTATCGGAATTGGCACGGACGAACCTCAAGCCAAGCTTCATGTGAAATCTTCTAATGGGTTTGATGGTTTGAGGGTAGATGGCATAGTTCGCTCCGATGTATTTCGAACCTTATCAGATAGTTGGGAAATTGCTCGAAATGGCCATAATTTAGAAATTAGAGAACCAGAGCAAAGTAATAAAGTCTGGGCGAGATTTACTGACGATCAAAGTTTTCATCTGATCGGCACACCCAATCTTTGGGTTGATGGCAAGGTCGGCATCGGCACGAGTAATCCAGGTTCTAATAAGTTAAAGGTAAAGGGAGATACAACGATCGCAGGTAATCTATTTATCACTAATGGCAAGGTCGGCATCGGCACGAGTAATCCAGATTCTAATCAGTTAAAGGTAAAGGGAGATACAACGATCGCAGGCAAACTAGAAGTAGTTGAAGGAACAACAACATTAGAGCAAGAAAAATGGCGACTAGCCAAGCTTGAAAACGGTTGGAAGAATCATGAAGCCACCGTAGCGTATTTTAAGGATAGTATGGGTATAGTGCACTTGAAAGGAAGAGCTTTTAGGGACCGTCCGTCTAATACAAGTCCTCAAACAACGCTTATTTTTAGGCTTCCAGAGGGATACAGAACAAATGAGCTTCATTGGTACTTAAATCAGGATTATTACAACATTGAGCCAAGCACACGACCACGACCAGATAATTGGCCGCACTTGATCTCAATCACGATAGATTCAGATGGAAATGTTAAGAACCCATTCGCCCAGCATGATTATGTCAGAGTTAGTTTCTCTGGCATAACGTTTAGAGCTGAAGCATGAAATTTACAATTATAGGGACAGGGGATCAATTATAAGTACTGCACCCTGGTTCATCGCAAAGATGGATATTCTTATCAGTACTGAAAAACATAATTACTAGGAGGCTGCGTTTCCTCTCCCGTCTGAGACGGGGGTCTCCACCCCGGAAAGAAGATGAATTTGCCCTATCGTATTCCGCCTAAAGCATTAGTCAAACTAAAAGATAAAGAAACTGGCTATAATCCAGACTTATTACTTATCGATCGCCGACATCTCGCATCTGAGCCATTTTGGGAAAAGAAATCAACCCTCATTCATGGAGAATCAATTCCTTTAGTTATTGAATTTGTCAGCACCAACGGTTGTGATGATTATGGATACAAGCTAATTGATTACGAGGAGATGGGTATTCGTGAATATTGGATTGTCGATTATTTAGGAATAGGAGGAGTCCATTTTATTGGGCAGCCAAAACAACCAACTCTCTCCATTTATCAGCTTGTGGATGGAGAGTATCAAGTACAACAGTTTAAGCAAAAAGAGCTAATTAATAAATCATCAACTTTCCCCGAACTAAATTTGACTGCTGAACAGATTTTTCAGGCTCAACGGTGAGAATTTAATTTAAGTAAATGAGTTATGAAAATTGAAAGGCGATCGCCTTCTATCCCAACCCTAATTCGAGAGGTAAAAAACTATGACCGTACCTAAAGGCGATCGCGCTATGATAGTCTTAAGATCCTTGCTAAAAAACCCAATAAAGGTGCTGATATACAGATGAACCAAACAAATATTCAGTATGTATCGGACGAAAAAGGGCAAACCGTTGCTGTTATTGTTCCTATTGATTTATGGCATGACATTGAATCTGAAAGAGAAACTGCTTATTTATTGAGAAGTCCCACGATGAAGCACCGTCTTTTAGAAGCCAAAAATCGTCAAGGTGGGATGGGATTAGAGGAAGTCTGTGAAAAACTTGGAATTTGACCCGGCTGCTTTTGACGATTTGGCTTGGTGGGTTAAAAATGATCGCAAACAAGCATTAAAAATTATTAAACTAATTCAAGAAGTTCAACGCACTCCCTTTCAAGGAATTGGCAAACCGGAAAAATTAAAGCATGATTTATCCGGTTGTTGGTCTAGAAGGATTGGCAAAGAACATCGCCTAGTTTACCAAGTTCTAGATGACAAGATTAGAATTCTGGCTTGCAGATATCATTATTAGAGTTCGTGCAGAAGTCAGGCAAAGCGATCGCACTCTATTCTACCCCCAATTCTCTTCCCCATCTAAGCGGTAATGAATGATGAAAATTAAAAAGCGATCGCACCCTATTCTACCCCAATTCTCTTCCCCATCTAAAGAGATAATGAGTCATGAAAATTGAAAAGCGATCGCCCCTATTCCGCCATTAATTCTGTTAACAATTTTCGGAAGTAATAAGCACTAAATATCAAACTCGAAGATCGAGACTACATAAGGAAAATTGCAATAAAAAATAATAACTTAGACTATGACTAGAATCCTATATTGGAATATTCAACAATTTTCTGTAAATAAGTTGCATGATCCGAGCAAATTAGACTATATACGCCAAGTCTTAACCACTCACCTACCTCATATTATCTCGATCGTTGAAGTACAATCAGGTGCAGCGATTCCTTATAGGTTAGATGGCACATTGTTATCTGGGGGCGCAGGAACTCAAGGAGCACTTCAATTGCTCAATCACGTGAAAAATTGGACTAATAATGATGACTGGTGTCTAGTACCTCCACTGACTTTAGGTGACGGTCGCTTCAGAGAAGGAGTTGCTGTTTATTTTGATAGTGCTCATCTTCAGTTTACGGGGCCATATTGGTGGACTGATAATTTTGGTGGCAATAATCCTATAAATAGGGCAGTTCCCAGCAATACCGCCGGTGCACGTCGGGTTGCTTACGATCAACCTTGGAATACTCTTCCAAACACTCCCGTAGCTAATAACAATGCACTACCTGTGGCTAACAGAGGAATTCGACAAAATCAACTAGCAGGTCAATTCCAATACTTTTCGCGCCGAAGGGATAGACAGAAAAATTTTATAGAAATTTTTTTTCCTACTGGAAGAGAGGGAAATATTGCGGACACTCCTCCACTAAATCGTGCTCCCTTTTTAACAACATTTTATGAACCTAATACACAAAGAAACATTAAGCTTTTTTCTGTCCATACTTCTCCAAAGACTGCGAAAAAAGCAGTTGAGAATCTTGCTCAAGTTCAAGAAATTAGAAAGGTTGTTCCAAGGCAAGTCTCGGTGATTGCGGGAGATTTTAATGTCGATTCTTTTACACGCTTCAATACCTACAACTATCTCTTAAATAACGGATACAGAATGCACTTAGATCCAAGAGACGATAATCAGAATATTGATGTAGCTCGACAACCTTATTGTATGACACACTTGCTATCTGCACCCAATAACCTGGGAGACCCTCAAGGAGCAACTCCTTATATGCAATCCGATCCTCAAGGTTTATCTCCACATACTGAGACAGGAACTCAACAAGCACAGTTATCTCCTGGAGGTAACTATCCTAGTTTTGGCTATATGGGTAGTAAGGCTGGACAAAATTTTCAGCAGATTACTTTTGCTGCTTCTATTGACAACATATTTACTCAATATGGAAGGCAAATAAATCCGCCACAAACACATAATACGACCATTATTAATCCAGTAGTTGGTTCTCCATACCTTTTTGGACAAGGCTATCAATTTCCACACATGTTAATTAATCCTGTCCCGCAGGCTGGATTACTCCGACCGGCTAATCCAGCTAATCCAGCTAATCCAGATCCAAACTTAATACAGTTTCATCAACCACAAAATTACGGTCATATTCGCAGAACAAGCGATCACCTCGCTATAATTATTGACGTTTAGGTAAAATTATGAGTTTAGAAGCTTTACGAGAAGAATTTCTCAAACAAGTCGAACAAAAAGGTGAAGTTGCTATTTCAGAGGCAATTCTAAAAAAGGTACAACTTACTCCCACTGAAGGATTCGATTCTACAATTAAATCCTATTTAAAAATAGATCCAGCTCTTCTTTTAACGATAAGGACTCAAAATATTCCAACACCTCAAGGTCAAAAGCTAAGTTTTGTCGGGAAGTCTTCTTTTCTAAATCTCCAAGATATAGATATAGTAGAAATCGAATTTAGTATCAATGAAAATAATGTTGTCGATTTATTGATTTCAGTTACTCTCAATAAAAACTGGAAGTTTTCCGATAGTTTTACTTTCTTATCAGGTTATCCTTTTGATGAATTTTCAGAGGAACTTACTTTAATTGACTCGCACTTTTTATTAACTACGAGAAAAGAGCATAACTATACTTGGAAAGGTCACGAGCTAATTCTGCAGCAGGGATTAAATTTCACTGGGTATTTACAATTAAGAGCATCTCTAGGGATATTAAGAAATTTTTTACCAGAACAAAATCCTGACGATGAGATTGTTTTTTCAGGAACGATAGATCCTACCCGTACTTTAATCGATCCAAATATCATACTCCCAGATCTAAATTTAATTGGGAGAATAGACAAAAGAGTAGTTGGCATTCCTAATTTTTCTTTAACTAACCCTAGAATTAATTTAGTAATAGGCAGAGATATTACCAATAACCAGTTTATTTGGTTTTATTTTATCGTTACCTTAACCAGTGACGGACTTCCTGATTTTGAGTTTAAAACACCAATATTACGCGACTCGCCCAATTTAGGTTTTGCCATTGAACCTAAAGAAGGGGCAGTTACCCCTGAAAATATCATCAATTTAATTGGTGGAGAAGATTTCACACAAGGAATTCCAGATGTTTTGGAGGATGTTTTTAGCTCTATTGGTTTAAAAGGGTTAACCCTTTCCCTTTTTGTACGTTTACCAAAAGTTAAAGTTATCAGCATGAGTGTTAGCATTGGCACTGCTAACCCTTGGCAAATAGGAGATTTAAACATAAAGGATTTAGTGCTACGCTACAGCATATTAAATCCTTTTTCAACTTCTAAAATAACTTTTTACACATTTGAAGCAAGCTTAGAATTTTTCCCAAATATCTTTGAGGGTGAATTCGATTTAGAAATTACGTCAGATTCTTCGGGGAATCAATTACTGATTAATGGTAATTATGAAGGAGAAGTTAGTTTAAACAAACTTATTGAAGGAATTTCTAACGGGGAAGTAGAAGTTCCCAACGAACTAATTGATATTAGTTTTAGTAATTTTGGAGTAAATTTAATTCAAAAGGATCGAGGTTATGATTATCGCCTTTATGGAAATTCAGATATTTCTTTCGCTCTACCTATCTTAGGCGGCAATCTAGAATCAGATCTTCAGGTTTATATTCAAAATTTTGACAATCAAAAAAATTATTATTTAAGAGGTGGCTTATCAATTGGAGATTCATATTTTACAACTCAAATAGATATAAATAGAGACAAGAAAGTAGTTTCTGGCTTGTGGGAAGCTTTAAATCAAAATTATCTACAGATCGACGATCTACTTCCAAGTTTGGGATTGAGTATTCCTAATATTCCCAAAGATTTGGATTTAGGATTAAAATCTGCTTCTTTAGCTTACGATCTTAAAAATACAATTCTTGTCTTACAAGCAAAATCAGTTAATTATGGTACTGCCTTATTGATAGGGCTTAAACCCAAAAACGAGGCAAAAAGACAATTTCTCTTTAGATTTACTATTGGAGATAAAATTAACCTATCCAACCTTCCTCTTGTTGGTCAAGAATTTCCTACCGAACAAACAGTTGGCGTTCAAGGATTGCAGTTTCTCATAGCTTCTAAAGATTTTACTAATAAAGAAATGGCAACCTTTAATAGCCTTATTCCCGAAAACGTCACTCAACTTCCCATACCAACAACAGGCAATAATGAAACAACTCTTGCTCTCCAAAAAGATTTCAATGTCGGAGCAAATATCCAAACTGGCAGTAAAACTAAGAGCTTAACCTTACCTGTTTCTGCCGATACGCAACCATCTTCTCCTACCACACCTCCTACGAGACCTTCTAGCTCAGACCAAGCTATCTGGGTTAAAATTGCAAAAAACTTTGGCCCCGTCTACTTTAAACGAGTAGGTTTGCAATATAAAGATTCTGCCATCTGGTTTTTATTAGATGCTGCTATCTCTTCAGCCGGACTAACCTTAATTCTTGACGGACTATCTATTATTTCACCCGTCAAAAAATTTGAGCCAAAATTCACATTATTGGGGATTGGAATAGCCTACGAAAGCAAAGGAAATATTTCTATTGCTGGAGGTTTTCTGAGAACTACAGTTAATGGAAAAGATAGATATTCCGGCCAAGTTATTGTCAAAACTGCAACTTTTAGCATATCTGCTATCGGTTCTTACACCACAACTGAAGAAGGCCATCCCTCTCTCTTCATCTACGGCGTTCTTGACAAACCCATTGGTGGTTCCCCCTTCTTCTTCGTCACTGGACTCGCCCTCGGTTTTGCTTACAACCGCAATTTAATCTTACCTACCCTAGACGAAATTCCCTTATTTCCTCTGGTCACAATAGCTTTAAATGGAGGAAAAGCAGATGAATTGGGATTAAATAGGATTCAGCAGGATTTAAAGCGTTATATTCCTCCCAAAGTCGGACGAGTAATATTAGCGGTAGGCATCAAATTTACTTCCTTCAAAATTATTGATTCTTTTGCACTCATAGTTGCTAGTTTTGGCGATCGATTTTCTCTAGAACTGCTCGGTATCTCAACTCTAATTTCCCCACCCATCCCTCCAGGTGTAGATCCAAGAACACTTCCTCCGCCTTTAGCCCAAGTCCGCTTCGCTATCTTAGCTCGTTTTGTCCCCTCCGAAGGTATCCTCACAGTCGAGGGAAAAATCCTGCCCGATTCTTACCTGTTCGATCGCAACTGTCAGTTAAGTGGTGGTTTTGCTTTCTACAGTTGGTTTAAAGGAGACTCTAAAAAAGGAATAATTGAAGGAGACTTTGTCCTGAGTGTTGGTGGCTACCATCCTCGTTTCCAAGTTCCTGCTCACTACCCCAGAGTCGATCTGATCGCGCTCAATTGGCGCATTAGTAACGAGTTAAGTGTTAAAGGGAGTCTTTATTTTGCTCTCACCGCCTCAGCAATTATGGCAGGAGGACGGCTAGAAGCTGTTTGGCAGTCTGGCAGTATCAAAGCGTGGTTTATTGCTAACGCCCATTTTATCGTAGCTTGGAAGCCCTATTTTTACGATGCTCGGATTGGCGTTAATCTTGGCGCATCTTATACGTTCTATATATTCGGTTTACGTAACACTATAGCTATAGAGGTTGGAGCCGATCTACACATTTGGGGGCCAGAATTCTCAGGCACAGCCTCTATTCATCTTTGGGTGGTCTCCTTTACCGTTCGCTTCGGCAGTCATTCTCAGAAGAAACCAAAGCCTATTAAGTGGTCAGAATTTAAGACATCTTTCTTACCTGCTCAAAATGAAGTTTGTACCATTGCTGTTGAGAGTGGACTACTCCGAAAGATAGGCGAAGGTGAATCTGAAATCTTTATTGTTAATCCACAAGAATTTTCTATTACTACAAGCTCTGTAATTCCTATTAAAAATATCCCCGAAGTTACCTCTGATAATAAGAGAATTGGAATTGCACCAATGGATATTAACAGTAGCAGATTTACTGAATCTAATTATAGTATTTCAATTAAGAAAGGGACAGGAGAAACAAGAAATCAATTTGAATATATTCCAATTTATAAAAATGTGCCTACAGGATTATGGGGAGAATCAAATAGTACTGAAAATCCTAATAAAACAAGATTTATTAATAACGTACTATCCGGATCTAAAATCAAGCCCTTCAAGCCGAAAGCCCCCGGGCAAACTCAAGATATTCCCCGAAAAAATCTAGCTTATGATATAGAATCAGTAGATAATGCCTATCAATGGAAGTCATTTTCTACTTTTTCAAAAAGTGAAGAAACAGATGAAGATACAAGAGAAAGAAATATTGGTGAAAGTATAACCTCTGAAGCTGTCAAGAACGCAAGGAAGAGCTTGCTACAAAGCTTAGGATTATCGGATACCGATATTGATTTAGAAGAATTTAAAACAGACAAAGGAATAGAGCAAGCATTTATAATTGCTCCTCAACTGGAAGAAGCAATAGTTTAGTCCTTTATATTTTGAATTTGAATTATGAGTGTTAAAGTTACCGATACAACAGCCAAGGGTCAAATCCAATTCATTCAAAATCATCAAACACCTTTAGATGCTGGAGAATATAAAATTGAGCTCGAGCAAACTATCAAAATTGATAATATCAATAATGATACGTTCACATCTAATCTCACTTTTGTCGTTCAAGGAAATCGCTTTGAGTTAAACCCCGAAGAGATTCATGCTGTTTTTCCCCCAGCAGGAAGCTTCGGCGATCGTTCTCATCTCCTCCCACACATTGCCCTGAAAAGTAGCACCTTACCTTGGGAAAGATTAGCACAATCGGGAAACCAAAATGCTCCTTGGTTAGCAATCCTTGTTATCCATGAAGAAGAAAAACTCTTAAGAACTATTCAGAAAGAAACTATTTTAGAAACGACCTTTTCTGATTCTCAAAATAAAGAGCTTACCCAAGAGCAAAAAGAACAATTATGGCAGCATCTTTTGTCTGGAAGCATTGGCTGGATCGAGTTGATAGATGATGAAGCAATTATAGTTGATAAAAGTAATAGAAAATCAGAAAAACTTGAGAGCGAATTTGCTGAACTTGAGGAGCAAATTGAAGCAATTTTAGCTCAATTTGAAAATACTAAAATCATTACCCTGAAAAAATTACAGCAAACTTCTACAGGTACTATTAAATGGCCTGGTGTAACATTGCAAACTGGACAACAGGAAGACGATAAAGTATCCGTTATCGATGTACCCAAAAAGCTGCTGTCAGAGATATTGCCCACAATACATGATTTGGAATACTTGGCTCACGTTCGTCAAGTTACAACAGGAGATAACGAAAACAGCGAACCTTTATCCTTAGTTATTAGCAATCGGCTTCCCAAAAAAGAGGGCATCAGCACAGCTTATTTAGTTTCCTTAGAAGATCGATATAACAATAATGGTGAATTTAATTATCAAAGTGCCACAGATGAAGATTATATTCGTCTAATTGTTCTAAAAAGTTGGAGCTTTTCTTGTACTGAACCCGAAGAAAGCTTCATGGGATTGCTTACAAATCTCGATAAAGATACCTTAAAACTGCCTACACAAAATAATCCTCAAGCAGACCAATATCTTACCAAAGGATATCTTCCCTTACCCCATTATCTCCGACAGGGTGGCAAAACCTTTTCTTGGTATCATAGTCCTCTCATACCAGGGGAAAATTCAACCAATTTAGCACTGTCTCAACTTTCTGTTCGCAGTGCAGATCAACTTATTGCTTATAATCCTAAAACTGGTTTATTTGATATCTCCTACGCAGCAGCTTGGCAACTTGGTCAACTATTAGCCCTACAAGATAAACAATTTGCCACTAGCCTCTTTAACTGGAAACGTAACAACGCCCAGAAACTAGCCCAAAATAATCAACAGGCACTTTTCCCCCATCTCTTTCCCGATCGCAATAGTAACTCTACTGATAATGATTTTCCTGAAGATATAAAAAGCTGGTTCGAGCAACTAGGACTGTTATATGATGTTCCCTTTAATTATTTAGTACCCGACGAACAGATGCTTCCCTCAGAATCAATTCGTTTCTTCTGCTTAGATTGGTTTTGGGTAGAATCTCTGCTGGATGGTGCATTTAGTATTGGTAGAGTGCAAGACTCTGACGTACAACAGGATAGTAATAATAATCCTTTAATAGGTGAAGCAAAGCAAATCACTGGTTTCTTAATGCGATCGGAAGTAGTTTCAGGTTGGCCCGATCTACAAATAGATGGTTCTGAATCTTCCATAAATGGGGATCTACCAATGGTCGAGAATCAGAAATTAAAAATTTTACGTCGCGATCGCCTCTCAGAAGACGTATTAATTTGTCTGTTTGATGGAGAAATTCGTACAGTTGATATCTCTCTCAAGCCAGAGGGACTGCATTTTGGTTTTAATAATGATGAGACTGGCAATTTATGGCGAGAGTTAAGAGACCCAAAAAATGGAACAGAAATGAGTAATTGGAAAGTTCAACCTATTCCTTGGAAAGATGAGAATCAGACAGTAGTTAACATTAATGATTTAGCCAATAGAATTAAGGAGGAGTTGAAAAACCAAAATGAGATAGACGACTCAGCTCCTTTTACCGCAGCTCAATTTGCTTTACAGATGATTCAAGGTGCAGAGAAAGTTAGGTTGAAAAAACTAAATTAATTTAACACTAGTAGTGGTTACTGAATCACCTTCGAGCAAGGAGGAATTTTTTTTAATAATAAAAAAATTGAAAATGAATCTGGTTGGCACCATATCATACATATTCAGTTATTATCGATCGCGAGTATATGCTCTGATTGATTTCCATCCAAAATCTTTTATCCAAAATCCAAAATCGATATGACAACAGAATCTTATATTTTCCTAGCAGGTGCAAGTCGAGGAGTTGGTAGAGAAATCGCTAATTACCTGACAAAACACAACCAGAAAGTCAAAGCCATGCTAAGGTCTCCCTCTTCTCAGCCAGAATTGGAAGCAATGGGAGTTGAAGTAGTAATAGCTGATGCATTCGATCGCGAATCAGTAGAAAAGGTAATGCTAGCAGATAAACCGCCACTAGCTATTATTAGCACGATCGGGGGAGTACCCAAACAAGAGCAAAGACCAGACTATATAGGTAATAAAAATCTCATTGATGCTGCGGTTAAAGCCAAAGTGGAAAAATTTATTCTCATTACTTCGATCGGTACAGCAGAAAGTGCTGCTGCACTTAACGAGCAAGCATTATCTACTCTAGGGAAAGTACTTAAAGAAAAAGAAAAAGCAGAAAAACACCTCACAGAAAGTGGACTAACCTATACAATAATACGACCAGGTGGTTTAAAGTCGGAGCCTGCTACAGGTAATGGCATTCTCACAGAAAACTACAAGGTTGCTGGCACAATTCACCGTGCTGATGTAGCTAAGTTAACTTGCGAGTGCCTGTATTCTCAAGCAGCTAACAATAAAATACTTTCAGCCGTCGATCGAAATATGATGTATTTTCAAACAGATTTTGAGGAATTCAAGCTTAAGTGAAGTTATTTAGAGAAAATATGGAACCTAATTACATCAAAAATTGTCTGTCTGTTAGTGCCGTCGAAATTTCCAGAAAAATCAGCCATAACAGGCGATCGCAATGAATCAACTACACAATGCATTCACCCTATTTTTAAGTCTATTAGTAGAAGCAATTCCCTTTTTGTTACTGGGAGTATTGCTATCGAGTGCGCTGCTATTGTCGATCGACGAACGCAAGCTAATTGCTAATCTGCCGAAAAATCCATTTCTAGGAGCTTTAATAGGCAGTTGTGTAGGGTTTTTGTTCCCCGTATGCGAGTGCGGTAACGTACCAGTAGCGAGAAGGTTGCTGATGCAGGGGGTCCCGACATCGGTAGCGATTAGCTTTCTCTTAGCAGCTCCTACTATCAATCCTATAGTGTTCTGGTCAACTTGGGTAGCATTTCGAGATCAGCCAGAAATTCCCTTCCTCAGATTAATATTTTCCCTGGGAATTGCTACATTTATCGGTTGTGTTTTCAGCGTACAAAAAGATGCTCGAAGTTTATTACAACCTTTCTTAGCTAAGCGTCTTAGTATTTTAAAATCTCACAGTAGAGAAACCGATCGACCTCAATGGGAAACACAGCAAACCCCAGCTTTGTTGCAATCGGGTACTTTTATCATAGGTCAGGGAGGACAAACCCTGCGTATGGAGGAAGCGCTTCCGAAAATAGCCGCACCAGTGAAAAAATATACTCCTAAAGTATCCACAAAAAAACTGCAATCGTTTATAGATAATGTGGTGTTGGAGTTGCGAGAGTTGGGAGGAATGTTGATTTTAGGAAGCGCGATCGCAGCAAGCATTCAAACCTTTGTCCCCCGCGAATTGGTACTCAGTCTCGGTCAAAGTACAATCAGTTCGATCGTTGCCATGATGCTATTAGCAGCGATCGTTTCGATTTGTTCTACTGTAGATGCTTTTTTTGTTCTATCGTTTGCTTCTAGTTTTACCACTGGTTCTTTACTAGCATTTCTAGTGTTTGGACCCACGATCGACATTAAAAGCGTCGGCTTAATGCTGTCAATTTTTCGACCCAGAATGATTTTATACATATTTACTTTGGTAGCTCAATTAACATTTATCTTGAGCCTTAGCTACAGCTATTTCTTCTGATCTGGAAGGTTTGCTTTGATGAATTCACCCTCGAAAATCAAAAATCAAAAATCTCAATTTACCTCGCTCTGGTTAGATGTTATTGTTCTTTTAGCCTGGGGTTCGTTACTGCTGAAATACTGGCTCACAGGTCAGCTAAAGTTACTAATTCACCCTAATTATTTTTGGCTAGTTTTTGTTACTAGTATGATTCTTTTAATTCTGGGTTCGATCCGAGCATTACAACTACTGAGAGGAAAAAAAACAGATTCAATTGGCCATATTAACGTCTTACCTAAAGGCTGGGCAAGTACATTGTTAATAGTAACTGCAATTGTCGGTTTTTTGGTTTCTCCTGGCGTATTAACCAGCCAAACAGCATTAAAGAGAGGGATTACGGACTCTTTACCAGAAGTGCGATCGCAACCAGACAGTTTTCGTCTCTCTATCCGACCAGAAGAGCGATCGCTCATAGATTGGGTACGCACCCTTAACGCTTATCCCGAACCGGAAGCTTATGAAGGTCAAAAAGCAAAAGTAAGCGGGTTTGTCGTCCATTTACCGCAACTTCCCGATAATTATCTGTTAATCAGTCGTTTTGTGATAACTTGTTGTGCTGTAGATGCTTATCCAGTCGGAATACCCGTCAAACTAGAAACCAGTCGCGACAACTATAAACCAGATACGTGGCTAGAAATTGAAGGTGAGACGATCGTTGAAACTATACCTACTGAAAGTAGCGACAATAACGAAACTGTATATGACAAACGGCGATTGGTTATTGCAGCTCAATCCCTCAAAAAAATTCCTACTCCCAAAGATCCTTACAATTACCACTCGTAGAAAGCTATTCTCGATTAGCATTTTTAGCAACTGCTCGGTTTAACCTCAAAATCGACCAAATTATACCAAATTCCTAAATGATTGCTACATATCCTCTTCCCCCTCCCCGAAGGATGTCTTTATTTTTAATGAGGGAGTCCTCACTGCCGATAACTTAATTGCGAAGAGATATAACTCTAAGAATAAGGACTCCCTCA
>JASJDA010000130.1 GCA_030065755.1 Prochloraceae cyanobacterium
TAAGTACCTGTCCAAAATAAATTGGACATTCTTCATCACCGAAAACCCTTGCTACGTCGATAACCTATCGCAACAAGAATGTCCAATTTATTTTGTACGACTACTTATACGCGTGAGAGGACGCAGTTCTCTCACCCCCCACCCTCTTACAAACTAAACGGTTTAGTCTACAAAAGGGGGCTATACCGATACGCACTGCGGAGGCAAGCGCCCCAGCAACTGTTTTTGATTGCACCCCTTGAAGAAGTAAAAGCTAAATCCGAATTCGAGAATCTGCCGATCGTGATGCTCACCTCTCGCAGTAATGAGAAGCATCGTAAATTAGCCGCTAACTTAGGTGCATCTGCTTACCTTTCTAAGCCTTACAACGAACAGCATCTCTTGCACACCCTGGCCCAGCTCATAGACTGATTAAAAGATATTCCTGTAGTAATGCTGACAGGAAGAGACGGGAGAATTGACAAATTAAGAGCGGGCATTGAATAAGTCATATTCCATTTTTAAAATCATTTGCTCTGTTAAACTATCTTCAACTATAAGAACCTCAAAAGATTGCCACGGTCATTTATAAAGAAAATTTGTTTATTTGACCTATGTGATTTTTTCTTTGATCATAAAATCAAGAACTATTGGCTGTAAAGTGCAACGCAGGAGAAGTAAAGTTCTCTTTCCCTTAATTTTTCCTACCTGCACCAGTATGTCAGGACTACTCAAAATTTAGTTGTATTGGAGAGTAATCAAAATGTGTGCTGGATGCAGTGTTAACCAGGATTTAAAATTTGATTTTACGATGGCTTTTCAGCCAATAGTCAACCTTGGAACTCAACAAATTTTTGCTTATGAAGCATTAGTTCGTGGGATAAACAACGAATCAGCCTACCAAATTTTGGCACAGGTCAATGAGAAAAATCGTTACCGTTTTGACCAACTTTGTCGTCGTAAAGCTATAGAATTGGCGGCGCAATTAAACTTGCAAACTTATTTGAGTATTAATTTTTTACCGAATGCTGTCTATCGACCGGAATTATGTATTCAGTCTACACTCTTAGCAGCTCAAAGATTGGGTTTTTCTACTAATCAGATTATTTTTGAAGTTACGGAAGGAGAGAAAATTGACGATCGCGTTCATTTAAAAAATATACTACAGGAATATCAGCGACTAGGTTTTCAAACGGCAATTGATGACTTTGGTGCGGGATACGCGGGACTCAATCTTCTGGCTGAGTTTCAACCAAATCTCATCAAGATAGATATGCAATTAATTCGAGATGTTCAAAGAAATCATGTTAAGCAAGCAATAGTACAAGCGATTGTCCATATTTGTCGTCAACTTGACCTTGAAGTGGTTGCTGAAGGTGTAGAGACAATCCAAGAGTTAAATGCACTCAAACAAATGGGAATTACTTTGTTTCAAGGATATTATTTTGCTAAACCGGCTTTTGAAAACTTGCCTACTATCAATAGATGGAGAACAAATAGTGGTAATTAATAATTCTTGTTTGATGTTTGATGAGATCATTACAAAAATTACTGCCCCCAATTGGTTTCAGCCTGTTCAAATAACTAATAGTTTCATTAATTTGTCCGAACCAAAGATCTGCTTGTAATTGGAGAAGATCTTTCTTTTTGTCCTCGAAAACGAAGAGCTCAGATCTCAGAGCCTAATTGAGTAACGCCTCAATCAGTTTGTAGGGACTACCAAAGTTTTAAGGATTGGAGAAATAGATCGTATTATTTTTCGGTGCCCTCGCAGTCTTCGACAGATTGTATAAGATTTGAGGTGGCGTCTATTAGAATCATGCCACGACTAAATTTTTCGAGCAGATCGGAAACACTAGAGCAACCATATTTTTGTGCCAATTCAGTTAAATTATCAAAACTTTCGTCGGTTAAGTATATGCCTCGTTTCTTTTTCTTCGAGCCATATTGGGTTTTGCGACCCGAACCACTAACGCCAGGAACAAGATTTTTGAGGCTGTTGGGATGCTTGCCTTGTTTATACTTTCCGCCTGTTTCGGTCATTAGTGTTGAAGTTATTACTGGCAGTTAGTTGCATTTCTTATTATATGGCAGCGACGATCGAGAAAGAATTCGGATTTTCACGTTAAAAGGTACTATAATCAGAAATGTCTAAGAGGATTATTTAGATCGCGTTTGGGCGTTGGTTGTGCGCCGCGTTCAACTGTTGGAGTTAACAACTTTGGTTAACTTTAGGGGAATTTTCTTGTCAATTTATAGGAGCTATAAACCAACTAATTTAAGTAAATTATAAGCTAAGCTTGAGTATAAGTGATAGAGAGAAATTGTGCTCGCGCTTTAGTGTAATCACAGATAATCTAGAAGAACAAGACAGACTTATAGAAGAGAGCGGCTGTAAATCAGTCACCCAGTGGCAAAAGCTAGAGGCAGCAGTAAGCGATCGCCTACCAGGGGTGAAGATAGGAGGTCGATCCGGCTCGCCGGAGCCGCTATTCGGCACGCTGCTAGTCAGAGGAGAGGGAATACTATGTCCGATCGCCAATGGTACTGGAAAATATATTGGCTGGCAGCTTAGGCTAAATAACCCCGCTGATTAAAGTTAAATACTTATCTTGACCGATGAGCCAAGTAAAGGAGCGGATCTGTTCTGTTAGTGCTGGGGTAGCAGGGTCTTCAGTACCGGCAACGAGAAATACTGGAATTTGAATCTGGCTCAGACCTTGTTGAGCAAAAAGACTAGCATTAACGGGATTGATTGCTAAGATCGCTTTAATTCGGGAATCGCGGAAATTATAAGTTTTCTTTTCCAAGTCTAATGCTCGACACTGGAAGATTAATGACTTTGCCGAGTTGGGTGAGTATTTCTTCCCCGATCGGGGTGTGCAAGAAGCGATTTAGTTGAATGGGATTGATATTTTCTTGGAGTTGGAGAGCCTTACGCAACTCCGCTTGCTCTGCTGGCTTCATGTGGGTGAGAACTAAATTGAGACTCTCTTGTTCTACCTTGCCCTCAAAAGCCAACTGTTCGAGAGAATCTAGTTGAACAGATATGGAAGCGCCCTCGTAATTAACGATCAGCTTTTCTGCTGCTTCTACGGGGACAGTAATAGATGGAATAATTGCCAGTAGTAGAGAGGGAACTAAACTGGAGGAGAAAAACTTTTTCGGTGAAGTTTGAGGGGATATTTTTCTTTTCATAGCATCTTGACATAAAAGATTTGTGGTCATTAGAAAAGCCGAGGAGCAAATAACTATTCTCAGTAAATAAAGTCAGGTAAGAGCATCTCTTACAGTTATTCTGAATTTTTAAAAAAATCTAAGCTTAATAAGCTTAATAGTTTTATTTTTACTGATTTATTTATTTTGTAGAACTGTATTTTTACTGATTTCATGTCCGACCACTTAGAAAAACTATGACTAATATTGCTCACACTTAATTCTCCTAGACACTTAAGTAAATATACTAATTATTATTAATCTCATTTTGACCAAGTATAAATATACGTATAATCAACTAATAACTCGCTCTAAGGTGATAATAATCACGAAAATGATTGAAGATAGATCGCTTTTGATATCTTTTGAAGTATTAAGCTATTGATATGTAAATAAGGGGTTTGTAGTTAAGGCACTAACCGCTAAAAAGTGAGGTTAAGAAATCAATGCTCTTAGACTTAATCAATGAGCTCGACAAATACGAATCTTTTCGCCATGAAATAACTTCTTATTATCCTGATTCTCTTGACAAGCTAAGAATTAAAGCTATGGCGCGGAAAGCTTTACGAGAAGGTTATTCTGTCAAGGGAATTATCCACAAACTTTTATCAGATTCTCATGTTCAGAAAATTACTAATAAACTTAGTAGAGAAAAATGTTTCAAACTCCTCTCAGAAATAGTAACAATGGCTGACGAGCGAGAATCTAGGTTATTAGCTCAAACTCCTAGTTATCAAACAGTAAATATTAGTGCTCAAGTTAAGAAGAAAGTAGCCAAGAAAACAACTAATATTCCCGAAGTGATGAGTGATGACTGATTTAACCAGCTACCGTGATTAATAACAGCAAACCTAATAAACTAAATAAACTTAACCAACCCCAATTGACTTTCTCTTGAACTATAGTTGTTGTTTGAGAAATTTTTTCTTTTGCTGTTTGCAGAGAGCCAGAACTATCCTCAATAAAGATTAGATTGACGGGTAAAGCGCTTAAACTGAAGCTAAAAGCGGCTATTCCCATATAAAAAAGAGCTGGGGCACTTTGGGAGTTAGAGTTACAACTCAATACTGTTCGGTTAAGAGTTTTGATTTATCCTGCTAATAAGCAGAGGAGCAGGTTGCAGGGGGCAGGGAGAATCATACTTTTGTTAATGTTTTTAATTTTGTTTCTATGGCACAGAGCCAAAACTGATGGCTGTCAAGATGTCGAAAAAGTTCTTGGGGATGTGTTTTTCCTTCTGTTAGTAAATCAGCTAGGTGTGCTGTTATTTCTTTTGCTACCTCATCAGTTTTGCTTTTCTCAAAACTGAGGTCGAATTGTCCTCGAAAAAGAAGCTCAAGTCTGTCTGGTCTTTGATTCAATCTATACCACAGCCAGAGTTGATGAGTTAAACTTGAGTGAGCTCTATAGGGTGGAAATCTTTCCCCAGGAATGTTTCTGAGGTGTTCGCATCTCAGTATGTGTCTGGCTCTAAATCGCCACCCTGGCAGAAAACCGCTGTAACAACTAAGAATCCTTCCACTTGTTTCGACACTAGAGAATTTCTTATCGATTTGAAGACCAAGGGATTTTTGGCTCTTTGCTCCTATTTCTTTGACCCTTAACCCACATGTTTTTTTTTGAGAAGTTATCACTAACATTGCTACTACTTAATTGACTCTAAAAAGGGAATTTAAATAACCTGTTTAGATGGTAATTTAATTATTAATTAAATCCGATTTTCACTCATCGGTCTAATGGCTGAAAATCTGCATTATTTTAGCTGAGCGCTGTGACCTGGAAGATCTTGCCAGCCAGATTGAAAGAATCTGTCGCTCTTGAAGTATTTTGACTCTTGAGGAGCACTGATGATTAAACGGGAAAATTTACCGGCCAATTTATTGAGCAGTCCTCCAGACCGGAGCTCGAGAAATTAGCTCCGCAGTTTCACTGACAGAAAGGGGTTTGGCAAAGAGAAATCCTTGAGCAAATTGGCAACCAAGAGGAGAGAGAAAATTGAGCTGAGCGGTAGTTTCAATTCCTTCGGCCGTAATATTGAGGTCGAGCTGCTGAGCCATATAAATGATACCGCGAACAATTTTCGACAACTGCTGGTCTTTTTCCACTTGTGAGATAAAGGAACGATCGATTTTGATGCTATCGAGACTAAATCGATAGAGATGGGAAAGTGAGGAATAGCCCGTACCAAAATCATCTAAAGCAATGGCCACACCCATCGACTGTAAGGAGGCAATAATCCTGCTAGTCAATCGGGGATTTTCTACTAAAGAACTTTCGGTTAGCTCAATGGTTAATCGCGCCGGAGTTAGTCGAGTCTGTTTTAATATCTTGGCCACATAAGCAACAAAAGAACGGGCGCTCAAATTCTCTGCAGAAATATTCACACTCAGTGTGAGCTGATTATCTCTATTGATTTGTTCGAGCCATTGTTGAAACTGACTACAGGCTTGCTTGAGAATCCACCTTTCTAAGGTCGCAAGCATATGAGAACGTTGAGCTATGGGCAAAAACTTTCCTGGACTTATAAGTCCTCGCGCGGGGTGCTCCCAACGTACCAGTGCTTCTACCCCTTTGAGCCGACCAGTTTGCAAGTCGATAATCGGTTGATAGTGCAAGATAAATTCTTCTCTTTCAAGTGCCTCTCGTAGAGAAGTCTTAATTTCCACTAAGGCCTTAGCTTCCTCGCGCAGACCTGGTGTATAGACTTGAGTCTGCCCTGGCCCTAATTCTTTAGCTCGATACATAGCCATGTCCGCATTCTCTAAGAGCTTGCTCACATTTTCGCAGTTGCACAGGGAAGGAGCATAGAGAGCGATACCAATGCTGGTAGAGGTAAACACTCGCTTGCCTTCAATTTTTACAGGGGCAGACAATTGGCGATGAATGCGAGCAGCAATCGCCAGGGCATTTTGCTCGCTGTCAATTTGTTCGAGCAAAATAGCAAACTCATCACCCCCCAATCGGGAAACAGTATCACTGGGTCGGATACAATGAAGCAGTTTTTCGGATACGGAGATCAGTAAGCGATCTCCGCTCAGATGACCCATGCTGTCGTTAATTTCCTTAAAACCATCGAGATCGAGAAACAATAAGGCAAACAAAGGTGCCCCTTGGCGATTTGAGCGCTCGATGGAGTGCTTGAGTCTTTCGATTAATAAATCCCGATTAGGCAGTTTGGTTAAGGGGTCGTAAAAGGCTCGCTGTCTTAAGGCTTCTTCATTTTGTTTATGTTCTGCGATCAGCTCTTCTAATTTGGCCGTTTGACTATCTAGTTCCCCCTTTAATTCCTCGATCTCGGAGTCATAGTTGGCCTTGACCTGATTCAGTTCCTCGATAGTGATTTGAAGATTTTCTCTTGTCTGCTGCAGTTCCAATTCTAGTTCTAAAATCCCTGTTCTCCCTTTTGTCTCTCCCCTGAAAGGTTCTGCCTTCGGAACAACCAAGAGTTTAGCTTTATTATTAGTCTCGTCTGGGTACATTGTCTTTTTGCTAGTTGATAACTGACCAATTTCAAGCTAAAAAAAATTAAATTATCAGTGTTTGTTATGCTTATCATTATTAATGCTTTAATTATAGTTTGTTCTTTAATTCATTGGCCGTCAATTTGTTTTCTTGTTCAAGTAAATGATTCTGACGATGCTTATTTCCTTCTAGTACTCTGTCTAGAAAAATGACTATTTAAGAGAAAGAATTGTTTTAATCGGAATCTTCGATATAAACAAGTAAATCCCCAGGCTGACATTTTAAAGCTTGGCAAAAACGACCTAAAGTTTTAAAAGTCATGGATTTGGCTTCACCTTGTTCGATTTTTTGAATATTTTGCGGAGACATTTGAGTTAATCGAGCCAGTTCATTTTGTGATAACCCTCGAGTTTTCCTGACCTCCTTTAAGAGAACTTTGACCAACATATCCTCAAATTCAATCGCTCGTATTATCAAAAGTACAGCTTATAGTTGTATTACTGACAGTAGCATTAGAGTTAGTAATACAAAGGGACAGTAGTATTACTAACTCTAATAGAAAACGAGACCAAACTGCTTGACTACTACTGATAGTGGTACTAGACTTAGTTGTAAGAATCGAGGGTTCTTGTAAATATTTCAAATTCTCGTTCAACCAGCTTTTGTTTGAGCCAAATTTTTCATCGAATTTCCAATAAATAACTATTAACAAACCTTTGCCAGGTGTAAATTTCTCGTTGATGTGATCGTGGCGGTAGGAAGGCGATCGTGGCGGTAGGAAGGCGATCGAGACGGTAGAAAAGCGATCGAGACGGTAGAAAAGCGATCGAGGCGGTAGAAAGGCGATCGAGGCGGTAGAAAAGCGATCGAGGCGGTAGAAAGGCGATCGAACCGTGATAGGTTAATTTATAATAGCCTTGAAAACAACTACATTCAAATAAGTTAAATAAAACAGATGGCTAAAATAGAAATTAAGATAAAAGATGACCAAGGAAAAACTATTTCCAAACTCAAGTCAATAGAATTAGAGTTAGGGAATAAAACTATATATGAAATTGAAAGAGAAGTGGAAAAGCTCAAGAAAGAAATGCTTCCAGAAATTTCAAAGCGACTGATGATAAGCTCACAAAAAGAATTTACCGCCTTAGAAAAAAAAAGAGATTATACGTAAGCTGTAATGGGACTTATCCAGTAACTATTAAGACGATACATGGGGAATTTGTCTTCCCACTACAAAAGTATTTAATTAAAAAAAAAGTTTCAATTATTTTGATTTTACCTGTCAATTTACAAGGGATTTTCTGAGTCCAGGTTTAAGAGAATTAGTAGGCTATTATAGCAATCGACTCAGCTATGAAGAAATAGAATGTTTAGTTGAAAGAGTAACGGGAGAAAGACTTATATCAGACCAAAAAGCTTGTCAACTTGTTACCAATAAAGCAGTAGAAATATCTTCAGTAATAGAAGATAAAATTAATCTAATTAATTCCCGAATAACCTCAGATGTTAAAATTGCATCAAATGTAGATATTTATAACCCAAAAGCTGAAGAAGTTTTGCTGTTTGATGATGGAATTAGTGTTAGAGAACAGAAGGAGATACGTACTCCACACCAGAAAAAAGCAGTTGAGGAAACCCAGTGTTGGCCTAAGCCTAAGTTATTTTCAGATAAGAAAAAAGTTAGAAAAACTGTTATTACTGATGTAGTTATACTAGAAATCACGAAAGGGAAATTTGAATATATTATTAGTCCGATTAATGACCGAGGAGAAATCTTATTCCCTCTAGAAAAAAGTATTAAAGCTCAATTAAAAGTTTATTATAATAATTACCGTGCTCCTGTCCCAATTGTAGCCATTGTCGATGGATCATCTACTATTCGTAAACGTTTAAATAACTTAAATCCAGCAGGAATAACTACTATTTTAGACTGGTATCATCTCTGCAAAAAGGTTCGAGAATTTCTTTCGATGATTTCTCGTAACAAAAATGAGAAAATCGAACACTCTAAATTCCTATTTTATCATCTTTGGCAAGGTAAAATTGAAGAGTCTTTAAATTATTTAAGAAATAAAATAGAAACTCGCAATCAGACAAAACTAGATGAACTTATTAATTATTTTGTCAAACATAAAAGCTCAATTATTAATTACGAACTTCGTAAAAAAGCAAAAAAAACGATTGGTAGCGGTCGAATAGAGAAAGGTGTAGATTTAACTATTGGAAAGCGTCAGAAACATAAAGGGATGAGTTGGAGAGCATTAGGAAGCAGAGCTTTAGCCATTCTTAAAGTAATTGAATTTAATAGTCAGTGGCATCAAACTTGGTTTCAACAAACTGTTTAACTATTAATTTCTAATTGAGAATTTTCAATTAAATATTATTTTTAATTATTAGCACAAAGAGCTAATAAACAGTTTGTCCTGCCCGTCTCGCGCCCTGCGGGATACGCGTAGCGGATCGGCAATAACCGTCCAGATCGCTTGGGTGCAGTCAAAAGTAGTTGCTGCTATGCCTCAGCAGTGCAGAGGCATAGCCCCCTGCTCCGCTACTAAACGGTTTAGTTAGCAAGAGAGGGCGGGGATGGGGCAATGCCCCATCCCCGCAACTACTTTTGACTGCACCCCGATCACATCAACGAGAAATTTACACCTGGAATAAGTTTGTGGCAGTGGCTGAAGTACAAGATAACTGCGGGAATATTCATTAAGGATGAAATCATCGGCATTCCCCCTTAAAATCCGCAGATAGTTTTCTCGACTCTTGCTCTTGGTGCTACTAAAGTGAGCAAATAAATCGTTGCCAATCACCGTACAATATCCGTTTTGCCCCTGATGTCGTGCTCCTGTATCATCAGTATGTATATAGATCGCTGTTTCTAAGCCTACCTGTAACACTTGAGTTTGTTCGGCGTGAAAAGACTCTTTGTTCTCGATCAAAATGCGGTTAATTTGACCTGCCGAAATATCGACTTCCAACTCCCTCAACTGTTCTAAAATCAGATTTTGGGGAACTCGACACTGATGATGTTGATAGATAATAAATGACATCAGAGTTGGACCATAATGACCCTGGTATTGGGATGGTAATTGGCCAACTACTGTCAAACCTTCTGTTGTGATGTACTCAGAAGCGCAAAAATCTGATATTGTGCCGTTTAAGAATTATTTCTTGTACGTCATATTCTCTATATCCATTAAACGTTACCCCTTCTGGTATTTCCTCTGGTTCAACAATTCGCTCTTCATCGACAACAAAGCTTAACTTTTTGCTGCGTTTGGAAAAGCCAGCTCTTTTCTCCCCTTCAATGTACTTTTTTTCCTCAAGGTTTAGAGTACTGGGTCTAATTTTCGGTTTGCCTTTTAATTTCTTAGCTGCTTTGAGTTGCTCGTCGAGATTACTGACTTTTTCTTCTAGCTTGGCGGTTGTTTGCTGCTGCTTTTCAATTGTCTGTTGTTGCTTTTCAATTGTCTGCTGCTGCTTTTCAATTGTCTGCTGCTGTTTTTCGATTATCTGTTGCTGCTCAGCAACTAGGTTCAGTAACCAATTTACCAGGGGTGTAAGTTCTCCCGTCGGTAATTTCTATCGGGAGCTTTTTAAATGTCATAGTGCTATTAAAGCAGATAGACAGGATTTGTGGCAACCCGCACCGCTACGCGGAGCCCTTTGGGATCGCCATTACTTCGCGATCGCCATTACTTCGCGATCGCCATTACTTCTCGATCGCCCTGACTTCTCGATCGCTATTCCTTCTCGATCGCTATTCCTTCTCGATCGCCATTACTTCTCGATCGCTATTCCTTCTCGATCGCCATTACTTCTCGATCGCCATTACTTCTCGATCGCCATTACTTCTCGATCGCCCTGACTTCTCGATCGCCATTACTTCTCGATCGCCATTACTTCGCGATCGCTATTCCTTTTCGATCGCTACCAGCGGTGATTGAGCAATTACGTAGTTAATACCATTTATCTAAAGTAGCTGGCTGTATGGGGTTTGATGTTTGTGGTTCCTTAAAAATCGATTTTAAACGACATTTTAATATACTAGAGAAATCATTTATAGTAAAGTATTAAGTAATCTATTTTTCAAAAATAAGGGATTGTTTTGTGTACAAGATTCTGAGTTTAGACGGTGGTGGTATTCGTGGAATTATATCGGCTGTATTTCTTCAAGAAGTTGAGGAGCTACTTTACAATCACTATAATATCAGGTTACACGAGTACTTTGATCTGGTAGCAGGAACTTCTACAGGTTCAATTATAGCTGCTGGAATTGCAGTTGAAAAAAGCGCGGATGAGATAATCAATTTATATATAAACAACGGAAATGATATATTTTTTGAAGATATAAGAGATCGAAGAAAAATTTATTGGTATAAATTTATAAGTAGCTCGATATTTTTTTTTAATAGACTGATAAGTTCTTTTGCATTGTACCCACACGAACGTAATAATAGAGGATTAATTAATGTTCTTAAAGATGTATTGGGGCCGAACAGAAGAATCAGCGATATTCAACAACCAATTTTATTTATTCCTGCTTATGATGTCTTAAGTCGAAATACGACTTGGTTCGCAAGCAATCCAAATGGTACATCTGCATGGTTTAGTAATCTAGAACTTTGGAAAATATGTGTTAGTTCCGCATCAGCTCCAACATTTTTTCCTCCTTATCCATTACCAATACCTAATAACAATACTTCTGCTTCTGAGAATAATTCACAGGAATTGGGACATATTGATGGTGGTGTATCTGCTAACAATCCTTCTCTTTCTGCAATTAGTCATGTTTTAGAGACTACTACACATACCCTTCAAGATATTGCTTTATTATCTATTGGATGTGGGTTAAGTACTAAGCGTTTTAAGTCTCAAGAGATAAAAAAATGGGGTTCGGTGCAATGGGCAAAGAACATCCCAAATATGTTCCTGGCTCCTGGTGCTGAGAATAGTGAAAAAATATGTAAGAAAATTCTTAACAGTGTAAACCATAATAATCATGTTAATTATTTACGCCTTAATTTTCGTTTAAACAAAGAATTAGAAGGACGTTACAACCGTACTGTTAGAGATTTCTTAAGTGAACCTTATAACGAGTATCTGATGCAAAAATATATTGATAGATATAATACAGATAAATATATACCTAGGAATGAAAGTGAACAATTAAATGATAATTGGCTTGAAGATGAAAAATATTGGGTTAGAAAATTGCAGTATGTTTATAATAAGAAATTTAGACTTAAAGAAGATATCGACGATCCTGAATTGTGTCCTTCTTTAATAGAAGCTACAATAGCATATATAAATTACAATATAAACAATAGTAATATTAGTGTTAGGGAGCAAATAAACAATTTTATTATAAATAATCCTCCGAATTTGTGACAAATTAAGTTGTTATCATTCTAGAGGTTTTTTTTACATTGTAATAATTCTATGGGAATGTTTTGTGTGTAGTTGTACTGACCGAAGATAAGAGGTTATACTCTCCTCCATCTAATTAAAATTTTTATATCGAACAATAGTTATTTTTACCGTACTTCCCTTGCCAGTTAAAGTGAGATAATAACTGCTATCCCACTTTGCCCTAACCTCGATGTCTTTTGCAATAGAGCGCGATCGCCCCCCTACACCAAAAATGCGCTCGTGAAATAACGAACGGTTTGTTATATTAACCGCGCATCGATCGCATCCCTCAACCGCGCCACTGTGGGTGATTGTGGGTATCGATCGCCACCGACTCCGAGCAACTCCAAAAAATCCCGTTAAAGGCATGAGGTTTAGTGCTTGTGGTGTTAGGGGTGGAAGTTCCGATAAAAGCGGCGATATAAGCTTTTTGCGTGTGTTGAGTGGATGTTTTCTAGTGGGGTGGTGGCTCTAGAATCCGTTTTAAGGCGTGTTAGACGAGTTGTCCGGTGTAATCGTTTTTTAGTTTTTCGTGGCTAATAGGGGTGTTTTTGCGGGGTTGTGGGGGTTTTGGTGAGGGGGGGGGAGGGCTGGGTGGTTGTTAGGTGTGTGGGGTAGGAGAATATTTTGCTATTTTCTGCTGTTCGATCGTGGCTGTGAAAATTTCTTGAGCCTTAACAACTCACTTCTCCACTTCCCCACTTTCCCCAGACCTTGTGCCGATCGCGCCTCTGTTATAAACTAATTTTTTTAGTGAATTGAGCGGATAGAAGTTTGATGAGCTTTTTGGCTTTTTCTCTCGATCTATTAGTCAACCCCTTCGTTTTACACGCCAGTAGCTTTTTTTCTCTTTTACTTCTCGTTTTTACTTCCCACCAAGCTGTTGACAAGGCCACGTATAAAAACTTCAAAATTCAGAGCTAAAAAAGTGATTTTGTAATCCCATTCTTGATCTACATGTACAACCTTGGGCTCGCCATTCCTACCACATTGGCGATAGTCCAACATAATTATGTCGTGTCCAGCCGAAGGACAATTGCAGATACAAACTCCGATGCTTGGATATCCCCACTCATCAATCATAAATTGACTTCCTAGACTTCCACAAAGAGAATAGGGTTTTTCGCGTCCAATTCCTAGTATCCCAGAAATATTTACATGAGCCATTGTCCTAGATGTCTGTTCATGCGTCGAAAAACATGTGTTCTTGGGTACACCCCCATTGTGCAACTTCATTAACTCAATATATGATAATGGAAGTTTGTAGCCAAGTTCTTTCTCTACTGATGTAATTAACTCCTCAGATGGTGGCTCGCTCACATATTCTTCTTTTGCGTATTCGTTATCATCCCAAAATTCAGAAAAATCTATATCGGCAAATACTTTTTTCATATTTACTTTTGACTTCCGTTACTTTTTCCATATTTATGAGCCATATTTCATCTTATAAGCTTCACTCCATTGACTGACTCCTCCCCAATGAGGCATACTGGTGTGTATCTTATCTTCCATCAAATACATCGTTCCCATACCTGTTTTTTGGTCATAGTCATGGTAATGATGCCAGACTAATCCTTGAGGGGTATCGTCACTTCCGAAAAAATATTGATTAGCCAATTTAAAATCTCCCTTTCTACTCCCAGTATATGCAATCTCTAGTTTTCGCAAATAATACGTTCCTGGGTTTAATCCATTACGGGGCTTGCCTTTTATAACAATGGTTTCATAAAATGGTTTTACTTCACCTGGCTGAAATCTTTCTGGTGGTTTTCGTTCCCTCTTGCTAGTCACGATATTTTCTCTATCCATACCAGTTCGTATAGCCTTAGCCCGCCTCGTATCAGGCTTCGTCTTACATGGATTGTGAACTAATACCTCCCTCTCTGAAACATAATAAGTATGTGCCTCATCTATCTCAATGTTGTAAACTCGCAAATTTTCTTCTTTTAACTGAAGTGCAGCAACTCTCGCTGTCTTATCACCGCTTCGTAAAAGCTCGTCTCCTACCTTTAAGTTTTCAGCTTTAACCCAGCCCTTATTATCCACATAAAACTCATGTTCCGTGGTTGATTCGATAACTTCCTCTCCTGCAGTAATTAAAACTAATTCTGGGGCAATGCGAGTAAACAAATGGCTGACGGGATAAAGAGCCTCTTCACCGGTTTCTTCATCATATGCCCATACCATATCTCCTACTTCTATATCTTCGATCGCCTTTTCGCCCTCTGAAGTCAGAACTAAAGTTCCTGCAGCAAAAGACGAACAAGAGGGAGCTGCTTCTTCATTAACTTTTTGAGATTTTCCACCTTTTCGAAGACGAGGTGCTGCTGTTATCCCAAGATCTATTAAATCCATAGCTAATGCAATTCCATTCTCTACAGAAGGATCGGCAATTACATTCGAAGTGTTATAACCGACATTTCCCAAAAATGCCAAACCTCCTATACCTGGAGTTGCAAACAAAGCCCCCATACCTACACCCAAACCAAAAGCTGATGCAATTTCTCCAACGTTTTCTCCTGCCATGGCAGTAAACGAAGCATTCATAGCTCCCATTATTCCACCAGATAATGGAACACTTGCTGCAGTCGAGCTAATACCTGTTGCAGAAGCAATGACCCCAGGTGCTGCAATTCCAAAACCAACTGCCAGTCCTCCAATTGCTGCTCCCCCGATAACACCTGCCCAATTTTTCCCAGAATTCCAATCCCAACTAGCTGGATTCAAATTGTTGTTGACGGCAGCACCACCTGCGTATGCGCCACCTAACAGTGCTGTTCCTACTAACAAAGACAAAGTAAAAAATGCTTCTCCATTAGAATCGACACCATTGAGTGGATTACTATCCCCATAAACGTAAGGACTAAAGTACTGTTTAGCAGGATCGGGAGTAAGAAAACGGCCTAAACTAGCGTTGTAGTAACGAGAACCAAAATAGTAGAGATCGATATTTTTATCAAACTCTTTCTCGGTGAACTTAGAGCGAAAAATATCTTGACCTTCACTAGAATCAGCGATCTCGCCGTATGGTTCGTAGTTCACAATACTAATTTCATTACCATCTGTATCGGTCACCAGACTCGTACTGCCTAAATGACCGTGGTGGAAATAGAGGGTTTGTCCATACTCTGGATAGCCCGCTCCATTTGCCCCAGGAGTCAAGGTAGCTAGCGTACTGATTCCAGTCAAGTTAATCGAAGAGAAAGCAACTAGGACCAGAGCAAAGGAACCGGGACGATGCCACGCGATCATTAACCAGGTTGTCGGGATAGGTGTATTTAATCGATTAGCGGTATCAGAGGTAATCCAACTCAGTTCCACTAACCTTTGTAAAATTAAGCCTCGGGCTTTGCCCACCCAACTTTCTCTAGATGCAGAACGGAAAAATTGATAAGCCCACAACAACAGAGTAAATAGAAGCGAGCCAACGATCGTGACAACTACTAGTAAACTTTCGAAATCGGGATAATAAATAATTTGAGAAATCTTAGCAGATAGGCTCAATGGTAAACTAGCCCAAGAACGCATACTATACATATCTGCTTCTTGATTAGCTGTGTTGTAGTTTATTTGAGCCAGTAGATTTACATTACTGCCATTTTTGCTAATTGCTGCCACTACCCCCTGCGGACCAATAATATACTTGGTATGAATTTCGGAACCAGAAGGTTGCTGAACTACTTCATACAGTGGAGAAACGTAATAAGTCTTTGTCCCATCAGAATCCGTTTTAATCAAGCGATCGCCTGAATCATCGTAAGTAAATCGATTTACCTCGATTGTGCTTCCCGATTCCTCTTTTTCTACTCGAATCAGTCGGTCTTCAGCATCATAAATGTAACTCCAGGGCGCATCAGCTTTGGTATTTCCGTTAGCATCATACTGAACATCAGCAAGTTGATGTTTTCGCTCTAAATCGTAATCAAAAATCTCATCATTAAGTTTGATTATATTTCCGGCGAGATCGTAATCATAAGTAAGGGAAGGATAGGGTCCGGTTGCTCCTATCAGTCTTGCCACCTCATTATATTGAAATGTCTCTGTAAGTCCTCTTTCTGTTTGGTCATCTATTTTTAGCAGATTATTCGCTTTATTCCATTCATAAGTAAAATCAAGATACGAAAAACCCCCCTTTTTAGTTTTACTTCGTTTAATTCGTCCAATCTCATCGTATTTATATTCAGATTCTACGCCATTGTTATAAACAACCTTGCCTAATTCTCCTAAATCTGTATATTCTTCATAAGTTGCGTAAGTGGTGAAATTACTTTCTCCTGCTTCTTTTAGCTCAATGGTGTTTAACTGTCCTTGGTAATTGTAACTAAAACGAACAATTGAACCATCGGGATAAGTAATAAGATCGGGACGACCTGCTGCATCGTAAGTATAACCAGTAACAAATACCTTTTGTTGTCCTCCAATTTCTACTTGGACTTTTTCTTCTTTAACTTCCCCAAGATTATTGTATGCAAAGCTGTAAATTCCCTCGGGCATAGTTATTTTGGTCAAATTACCTTTACTATTTGCTATTGAAGGATCGTCATATTCATAGCTAACTACTTTTGTTGGATTTTGGTCGTTTTGATTATCATAAATTTGTTTCTTAGTTATTCGACCATTATTATCATATTCAAAGCTAAGTCTTTGCTGTTTGGCATCAATATAGCTTGTCAGCTTGCCATTGTCGTTATAAATATATTTTTTTGTTCCTGTTTCAGGGTTAGTTTCCGAGAGAACCTTTCCTAGAGAGTTATAAACTATCTGTGTTTCTTCGCCCAAAGGATCGATAATCTTGATTACTCTTCCTAGATGATCGTATTCGTAAAGTGCTTTGCTATTGTCGGGAGCAATTTTTTGCTCCACCCAACCTCTAGAGGTTTCTTTAACTGAGGAACTAACGAAATTACTTCCATCAGTATTATCAGTGGGATTTGGGGACTGATAAGTGAGTTGGCGATCGCTATATTGTTTACTGTAGTCTGTTTTTGTTACGGCTTGATTGGGGGTCGTTACTTGAGTTACTTGACCCCTAATATCATATTGATAAGTAGAAAAATTTTGTTTGTTTCCCAGGTAATAAGGTAAATACTCACGCTCTATTTGTCCCTTATTGTTAAATTCTACTTTTTCAATAAGCTTAGTTTGATTGTTAGAGCCTTTTGATTCAGTTAAATAATTACGTCCCAAGGCATCGATATACTCTTTGTCCCAGAGCCATGTGTCACTATTAGAGATATCGCTATCCTCCCACTGAGTACGATACCAACTTTGTAGAGACATCCCGCTGTTCTCACTGTTATATTCGGTTGTAGCAACTGTAACCATTGCGTTGCTGTCTGGCTTAATGCCTCGAACTTCGAGTACTCGACCAAAACCATCAATACCCCTATCAGGGATTTCCATTATTTTGTGTTTGTTTGGATCGATAACACTCGTTTTAATGCCAAATTTGGGTTCGTAACTCGTTATTGTTTCTAGAGGTTGATTAATTGAATTAACTCTTGGAGTAGTATATTTTACTGGAAAAGTATGATAAGTAGAGTCGAATGTAATTTTTGAAGTGTTTCTTTGAGGATCGGTCGTACTTATAACGTTACCATAATCATCATAAGTACTTCTTGATACTAACCACTTACCTCGGTCGCTATCTATTCCATTTCGATCTAAATACTGACTGCGACTTATAAGATTCATATGATCGTCGTAGTCATATTTTTCCCAACTTAAATCTGTATTTGCATTCCATCTATTCCAAGTTTCTGGATTGTTGCAAGCCGATTCAGTTCTCACTACTTTCTGTTGAATTGGCATGAAGCTCTTCCACCACTCGTCATTAGTAGAATTATAAAATTTAGTGCAAGTATAGACATTATCATTATTTTCAGAATCTTTATTATCTCCTAAATCTGCGATTAAAGTCACATTTTTTCGTTCTAAATCATAATAAAATTTCTTTTCAAGAACATAATCTGGGAATTCATTCCCTTCTGTGTAGTATTGACTTTTTATGGAAGTTTTCCATACTTTATAAATACCTTTATCATCCTTACTTGAACCATAATCAGTGGCGACTTTACCTAGTAAACTATCATCATGAAATATTTCTTCGCTTACAATCATTCCTAATAAAGGAAATTTAGTACTGTAAGTATTAACAGTTTGAGTATCGTTTTGTAAGTCTAATGAAATAGTTTTCTCAAATCCCATCCAACCTCGATGGAGATCGACTTTTGCTCCTTGATATTTATGTTCAAAAACAAATTGATTAGATGGATTATTTGACTTATCTGATATTTCATATCTTGATACTACATATAAGGGCGTTTGAACATCTTGTCTTGGATATTTCTCTACAGATTGTTTAGAATATATTCCCTTATCAGTTATTGGTTTATACTGAATATATATTCTTTTTCCTAAGCCATTTGTTATATTTGACAATAAATCAAAATAATCATTTTCTTCTTTATCTAGACTCCAAGTTGTAGAAGAAAATTGACTACCGTTTTTCTTTATCTCTAACAAATCAGTTAATCCATCTCCATTAATATCTACAGATAAATATTTGGTATTGATCTGCCATGTCTCTAAATCGCGCTCTCCCCTGTTTAAAAAAGGACTTTTCTCGTTAGCGGTATTTATCCATACTCTTGATTTTGATTTGATGCCATCTTTCCTTATTTCAATTAAATCGCTTAGGCTATCTCCATTGACGTCCAGAGGAAAATATTGAGTATTGCTTTCCCACACACCTAAATCGTTTTCTCCTCCCCTAGAAAAAGGACTTTTCTCGTCAGCGGTATTTATCCATACTCTTGATTTTGATTTGGTGCCATCTTTCCAGACTCCAACTAAATCTTTTAAACTATCTCCATTAATGTCAAGAGGGAAATATTGAGTATTATTTCGCCATATATCTAAATAGCTCTTTTTTGGCTCTAAAAATGGTTTTTGTTCATTTCCAGTGCTATTCCATATAACTGCTTGGGTCTTCTCACCGTTATTCCATATCTTAATTAAATCATTTAAACCATTTCCATTTGTATCGATAGGAAAATATTGGTTATTATCCCTCCACTCGCCCAAATTCTTAACAGTCCCTATTGAGAAAGGCTTTCTTTGGTTGCCGGTATTTCTCCATATTCTTGATTCAGTTGTACCACCATTTTTCCAGAGTTCGATTAAGTCGTTTAAGCCATCTCCATTAGTATCGATAGGAAAATACTGAGTATTTTTTGTCCACTTGCCAACTTCACTACCCCCTAATTCATTAAAAAACTTTTGTTTTTCACCCGTATTTCCCCAAACAATAGCTTTATATTGACTGCCATTTTTAAACAGCTCAATTAAATCTGTTAAACCATCTCCATTTACATCAACAGCAAGATAATTGTTGTTTAGGCTCCACTTGCCTAGTTCACTTTCCCCTAATTTGTTAAAAAACTTTTGTTTTTCACCCGTATTTCCCCAAACAATAGCTTTATATTGGCTGCCATTTTTTAATAGCTCAATCAAATCTGTTAAACCATCTCCATTTACATCACCAACAAGATGACTTGTATTTGGATTCCATTTACCTACATTAGCGTCTCCCTGTTTAGATAATTTTAAATCAGAACTATTATTAGATAAATCAAGAAACTCAAATTTTGTTCCAGGCAAACAAGCTCCTTCCTTATCACACTCTTCGAGCTTTATTAGTCTACTTCTGTTGGTAGCAATGCCATATTCATAACTAAGTTTGTATTCTTTAACGAGATTAGGTACCATCTCAATATTTGCACCATCTCCATCAAGATCTACGTATGTTTTAATACTTGCTAATCGTTTATTTATTTGAGCTTTCGAGCCTCCAACATATGAAATAGTTATGTCTTTCCTATTCTCATAATTGAACTTAACAAGTCTTTGAGGAATTAATCCCGAATTTCCTGTATATCGAATTTCTTTAGGATAATAACCAAGAAAAGGAATATTTACACTTCTAAATGCTTTGAGTAGATTGTTTTTGTAATATTTTATTTCAATATAATTTCCTTGTCGATCAGTAATTTTATTTAGAGCCCAAACCCTTATTGCTCCATCAGATTCTCTTACTCCAATTTGCGAATCTTCAGTACCTCCAAATTGAAGCTTATGACCATCGCGAGTCAACGCTGTAAAATATCGAGGTCCATTCTTCCCCGATTCTGTATGAGAAATAACATCGATCCAAGTCTCTCTCTCGGTATGATATTTTGTATCATTATTTCCATAATTACCTTCTATAGCCATTAACCGTTGTCCATCAAGACAAAATCGATCGTTACTATCAAAATTTACGCCTGCTCTTATACCATCTGTAGCGATATTCTTACTACAACGATTAATAGCTGAAAATCCTGATAAGTTCCAACCCACTCCTACTAATCCATTTCCTGATTGACTATCATATGCTAAAGAAATATTAGGTTGAACACCATCCGTCCCTGGCGGCACTTCAATTTCAATTGAATAGTTTGCCCCACCGTTTCCATTAATATTAAACTGAGCCGGTATCGCTCCAACTCGAGCAGAAGGACTTGACGCAAGCAATAATTCAGTCTTAAATAAGTAACTAAATAAAAAGAAACAAAGAAAAATAAATATTGAGAAGATTCTAGATCTTAATATTACAAACATAAGTAATATAATATTTACTAAAATCCGTTTTGGTTTACGGATTAATTAGAATATTTTTTTTTATATGTTTTCAACAATAAGTCTACAGTCAAGATAAATACTTTGCCAATTTTGCAATAAATCTTAAATAAATATCTTCTGTATGTAGGAAGCAAATATACAATTAATTTCTAGGTGTAAATTTCTCGTGTTCGGCGATCGAGCTAAACCAAACAGTCTGGAATTGCAGTAATAATTCAAAGAGCATTCGATCGCAGAACACGAAAATTTGACACCTGGAATATTTTGGTTACAATATATTTTATTCAAAATTAAAGGGACTTAAATTTAATATGGGACAGAGTAAACTCTATGGCGGTAACGGCGGTAACCATACATTCAGAATTGAAATTGCAGCTAATGAGAGAATAACAGGATTATTTGTTTATTCAGATGTATTTCTTAAAGGTATTGGATTAATGGTAAAAAATCAAAATTGGGCATCTTGGTCACAAGAATTTCGTGTAATTGAAAAGAAGAGTGTTGGAAGAGGTGGTGTCATTGACGTTCCTCAAGGGAAACAGGAATCTATTTCTGTTGATAGAAGCAGAAAACGATTTATAAAAGGAGCTGAATTTTATCTCGGCGCTCATTGGTTTAATAAAGTTATTGATCGTATCAAATTTGAGATTATTAGTGAAGAAGATGATAATGTAAATAATCCTAATAGACAAAAGAATTGGACAAAATATTATGGCACATCACCGGGAGTGGAAAAAGGTGAATATTTTGCACCAGATGGCGAGGAGATATGTGGATTTTATGGGAAATGGGGATTAAAAGTAGATAGTTTAGGTTTTCTAACTCGACCCATTCCAAAATTCTAAGTATTAGAGACTGTTTATAAACTAAACATTAAGATTAAGATGCCTTAGCCCTGGTAGCGATCGCCCTCTAAACTTTTGTCAATCAACCAGTTGCGTCAACTGTATTGGTTTGTAAGGACTACCCTGTTTTAATAGAATCATACAGGTATTGGGCGAGTGAACACACCTAAGGTATCTACTCTAACTCCTTTTTTCCCATGAAATCCACATATCTCCTCCCCTGGTTTCGCGCTAAAAATTTTAGAGTTGGGACCTCCCCTTGATCGGCCGTAAAATTGCGTCCAACGCCCTTCTCTGTTTGGATCGTTTAGGTCATCATCTTCTTCCCCCGCAATATCAAATGCAATACGATCAATAACATTGCCATAATATACGTGTACTTGTTTTATAAATTCTTTTTTGCCACGATCGATAGGAATCAGTGTCATTTTCCCTTTTACACGAAACTCTTTATATACATTACTTTCATTATTAACAATCAAACCAATACCATCCAGCATTAAATCTGAATAAACATGTAATCCTGTTATTCTATGATGAGATTCAATTACAATTTCGAATTTTTCAGTATTATCTATGAATCCGCCTTGACCACCAACGGCATTTTCCTTAGTAATACTCATAGTAAATTTCTATCCAGTTTAAAGAACAGTTTGTATTTGTGAATTATAAAATTAACTGAGTTAAATTGCAAATCCAATTAACAGGCACCATTCGTGATAAGTTAAGGAGATTTCTTCGTTGACAACGTCAGAAAAAGAGCCAAAATCCTTTTGCCGTCATTACTTGAGTGCCTTTTGGCTTAAATCGCTGAAACCCATAAAGAGCCTAATTTTTTTAGTTAACCTAACAGTGCCCCGAAGTCTAAGTAAAGATTACGAATGATTGACAAATTTAAGACAGCTATGATTCACAGTTCCTTGATTCGAATAATCACTCGTGATCAACTTCTTAATGGTTAGTTTAAGAATCTGCTCTTAGGCTTATAATATAATAGATTCACAAAATTTATTTCTTTGAGGTTAATAATGTTTAAGCTAAAAATAATTTCAATATATGCAAAAAAAGCTCAGTCCGATGGAGCTGGAAGTGACGATATTATTTTTGAAGTAGACGGAATCAAAAAAATAGATAAAAGACCATTTCAAACAGGAGAAATAATGAAAAATGATGATAATTCACCATTATTTGAAATACCTATTGGCTCTAATGATAAAAGAGAACTAGTTTTAAAAGATTATGACCTCAATCCTAGTGATATTGATTATATAGGTAGCTACACTGTAGATGCTGCAAATGTCGAATTTGGTGTTGAAGATATTGCCACAATAGTTGGAGCAAATTCAGAATATTCTATACGTTACATAATAGAAGAGTAATCACTTTATCTAAAGTAAATTCTTGTAAAACAATTAGAAATCTCGATCACTTTTCTACCGCCACGTGCCGCTACGCGGATCCGTGCCGGATCGCAGAACACGAGAAATTTACACTTGGATTTTTTTCAACTTTAGGAGTTCCAAGTTTCTCTTCTAAAAGAGCCATACTGAAGGGCAAGTGAAGGACCAAATCCTCCTCGTCCAGCTGTCAAAGGCAAAGGAACACTGATAGAGGCAGTGCCAGTCAGCTCATTGACCTCCACACGGTGTTTTAAATTTAAATCCTCAATGGCTTTTGATGCAAATGATAGTTCCATCTATTTAATTTGTAGAGGGCTTTGTGAGACAGGAACTCAATATTCTCTGAAAGGGAACATCTTTGAATTAATTCAAAGATTATATACAATTTCTAACACAATCGAGTAAAGAATCGAGTAAAGGTAGTTCCTTAAATACATATAAATTCGTAAAAATCAGTATAAATTTATAATCTTAGAATTCCTTTTATGAACGTCAAAATATAATACAGCAAGATTACGCTTAGATCCAGTTGGGCATCTATGTCCCTAAGAATGGCAAGCGATATGAGTACCACTGTCGGTTCTGTCCTCTAGCAAGAAAGCTCCAATCTCATCAAGATGGCGTTGCAACCACCAATTAAGATCTTGATGCCCAACTTTTTCGCGCAGTTGCGCCATCTTCGTAGCTCGTGTGACCGGATCGAGTTCGAGCCCCTGCTTGAGAGCTTTGGCCACCGCCTTTGTATCGAACGGATTTACCAAGAGTACATAGTCGCCGAACTCCTCGGCGACCCCCGCCTTATTACTTAGAAGGATAGCACCATTGCATTCTAAGCAGGAAGCCACGTATTCCTTGGTTACTAGATTCATTCCATCCCGTAGCGGGAGAATGCACATGAGATCAGCTGCTTGGTAGTAGGCTGACAAATTTTCCCGAGGGACGGTTTCGTATCGACATTGGATCGGCTTCCATACCTCGTTTCCAAATCGGTCGTTGACGCGGTGAATTTCTCGCTCTACTTGCTCCCGATATTTACGATACTGATCGATACCCGTTCGACTGGGAGCTGCAATCTGGAGGAGTGTAAAGCGCCCTTGATAATTGGGATTTTCCTGCAAAAACAGCTCAACTGCTCGGACTCGCTCTAAAATTCCTTTAGTGTAGTCGAGCCGCTCCACAGCAAGACCAAGAAACTCGACCCCCGCCTCTGCTCGAATCACCTGGGCCTTAGACTTTATATCAGGGGTATTTGCCTGCTTTTGCCCAGCAATTCTCATTTTGAAAAAAATCGGAATTTAGTTCTCTTGCATCCATAGAGAACAAGTTTTTCCGTACCTGCGATCGAGGAATGGAGCTGGCGATCTCGCAGAGAGCCGCGTAGCGGTGCGCCACAACTCCCGCGTCAGCAACTTCTTTAATCCCACAAAACCACGACCAACGACAAAAGCTAATAACCGTGGTTGTTTTAGCCCATCGCTCGCCAACAACACCCGCACCAACTCCCGCACATCCCTCCCATCCCTCAACCGCGCCACTGTGTGTGTTTTTGGGTATCGATCGCCCTCCCTGGAATATTTCTTCAAGCTACAAGGTGCGGGCATGTGAGGGAAAAGGGCTTTTCTATAAAAAATGAAATACTTGTAGAACTTTCATTCCTTCTAATTTTAGAAGTTGATTCATTAAATGAAGTTCCACACTAGATGCCATTTTTATTATTAATTCAACAAAATTCAGTTTTTTATCAATAACAATAAAGCATATTAATCCCTAGAAATCAATCGAGGTTGCGTATTCGACC
>JASJDA010000131.1 GCA_030065755.1 Prochloraceae cyanobacterium
GTTAACTAGGAGTGCATTTGCTCCTCGCAATTGAAAGCGAGTGGTAACAATAACGCCAATAACAACTGGGAGTATCGTCTCGATTTCACGATGTTCTTGCAGAAATTCGGCAATCTGCATCTCCATTTTCTCGGTGTTGAGATAGGTTTTATTGTTGGCGGTGTTTGTGGTTGTCATCGCTTTTTGCTAAAGAGTAAATGTTTATATTAGAGGATTTTTTTTTACTGGAGTGCGATCTCGCCCAAAGACCGAGTTGCTGAGCGATCGAAGAAACGACTAGAAGCTTAAAGCTTTTGAGCCTTGATAGAAAACAAAACTGGCACCCCAAGCTAAAACTAGAGACCAAACTATAGAAAAAGCCGTAAATTTCCAGCTTTTCGATTCACTTTTGAGAACGGCAACAGTTGACAGACAAGGGGTATAAAGTAGAGTAAAGAGCATGAAACTATAAGCTTGAGCCCAGTCTATTTGAGCTGCGATCGCCCCCATCAAAGCGTTGTCTGACTGACCGTAAATTACTGCTAAACCGCCGATAACAATTTCTTTAGCAATGAAACCGAAAATCAAAGCTACTGCTAATTGGGGATTAATACCGATCGGTCCTAATATGGGTTGGAGCCACTGACCGATTATCCCTGAAAATGTTTCGGGACTTGCTGGGGGGACTCCAGGAGGAAAGTTATTTAGCACCCAAATTGCTACTACTCCAAAAATAATAAACTTATACGACCAGCGCCAGAAATGTTTTAATTCCGACCACGATCGCAATAACATCTGTTTCAAGGTGGGAAAGCGGTAGGGAGGCAATTCTAAGATTAATGGGTCGTCATTCTTATATTTGCTCTTAAATAAAGCTGCTGTTAGAATCGCTGCTACAAAGCTAAATATATACAAGCTAAACAGAACTATTGGTGCAACAGTAGCGCTAAATAGAGCCGCAGTCATAAATATAAATACATTCAGCCTCGCCGAACATAAAGAAAAGGGAATGACTAGCATTGTGAGCAGCCGCAAACCTGGCGATCGCATCACCCTGGTTCCCATTATTGCCGGTACGTTACAGCCAAATCCCATTAGGGACATGACAAAGGAGCGACCGTCTAGTCCCAACCTTGCCATAAAAGCGTCCATCAAAAAAGCCGATCGCGATAAATAGCCGCTATCTTCGACGATCGCCATGGCAAAGAAGAATAAAATAATTACGGGGATAAAGGATAATACTACGCTCAAGCCAGAATAAAGACCGTCTACGAGTAAACCTCTCAACATTTCAGGTAAACCTGCAAGGGTTGGTTCTAAGACTGCTCCTTGAAACCAATCTGCTCCTTGTCCCATTATGTCTTGTATGGGGGTACCAATAGCATAGACCAATTGGAACATCAAAAACATTGCCCCAAAAAAGATCGGCAACCCAAACACTGGATGAAGTAGCACCCGATCTAAACGAGTTGTCAAATTGTCTTTAAATGTTTTTGGCAGCTTGATAGCATCTTGCATTAAACTGCCCATCTCCGAAGCCATTTGATTGTCGCATTTCATACACTGGTCTAAAGACTGTGCAGAAACTGCTTGCTCTTGGCGATCGAGAGTATCTGAGATCGTCTGGTAGGCTGTGTCGTAGTTTTTTCCGTATTTAGCACTAATTGGCACTACAGGCATTTTCAGACGGTCTGACATTTTGTCACGATCGATTTCTACCCCAAATTGTGGGGCTTCATCTGCCATATTCAGCAGCAAAACGGCGGGTAAATTCAAGCGTTTGATTTGTAAGGCGAGGCTAAGTTGGCGATCGAGCTGAGTAGCGTTAAGAATAATTAGTACTAAATGTAGAGGAGTGTGTTCGAGAAATTTTCTCACTACTGCTTCGTCTTCTGAAAAGCCCCGCAGGTCGTAAATTCCTGGTAAATCTACTATCTCTGCTTCAGAAGAACCGAGCTTGACTTTTGCCATCATCAAGTCTACTGTAATCCCTGGCCAATTACCGATACTTGCATCAGCACCCGTGAGGCGATTGAAGAACGTAGATTTGCCTGTATTCGGCATTCCCAAAACTGCAATCTGTTTCACGTTGACTCTCCTTTATCTACATAGCTCAGATAAATATTTTCCGCTTCTGTACGACGTACCATTACTTCTGTCGTTCCGATGCGGACGTGTAAGGGGCCAGAAAACCAACCGCGCCGAATCATTTTTACTTCTCTCCCAGCCCGAAATCCTAGGGCTTGCAAGCGCTGATTTAGTCCTTCTCGTGTCTTAATTGCCAATATAGTGGCAGTTTTACCTGGCTCTAATAAACCAAGATGAATAGTTGACATTTTGCTACTAATTAATAATTATTCTCAATATTAACCAATAAGTAGTATAAGGGATTTTTTTAGTTAGCTTAATGCTTCGATAACCCCAGACTGTAATATGGAGTAAACAAGCTCTCGATCGTCTCCGTCAAACACAAGGTATCAGCGATCTAGATCGCGATCGGAAATAAACTTTTAGTCTGCGTTCTTTTTGCGCGCATAAATCTGACTTCGCAACAACTTAAGCTTATAGGGATCCGCATCTTTGCGCCATTGCAGTCGATGTCCTTTAACTGTTGCACAGCGATCGTCTAAACGTTGCAACCACCCTTGAAGGTGACTAATAGCACTTATATCGTCTAATAAGCCCCAGTCTTGCTCTTGACTGGAGAGTCTGGCAAATTTGTCATAGAGAGGATAATCTGGGGTAACTAGCATCTCTTTCTGGTGCAGTACGGGAGGATTATTTTCTAGATAATAGTCTCGATAGCTAACCCGCAAATCTTTTAAATTAATTTCCATACTCGTATGCAGTATGGGATGAGGATCGGTATCGAAATTGGGGTAAAGAAGATAGGATATTTTTGGCCGATCGAAATAAAATTTAATTACATTAGCATCTTCTAAACGACCTACAGCACGACTCGCACAACCTTCATACAGTCGCAGAAGAGGAGCCAGACTTTCTAAAGCACTCAGATGAACTAATAAAGAATTTCGTAATTTTTTTCCTATAGAGCTTTCGTCGCATACACTAGCAATTTTGTCAAGGTCTCTGAGACTAAACAGCATCATTTCAGCCAGCAGAGAAGCTTGTTTGTAGTTACCAAACAAAGCTTTAATATCCTCTCGCACTTGACGGGGTAGTTGTCTCGGCGCTAAAGGACGACTAAAATTACTTAAAGCTAAGTAGAGAATAAGTTCTTGACGGCGTTTTTGCGCGATCGCTTCCCATTCTTTTTCCTCAGTCACTTGTAATATCAACTTAAAAGCGCGGCGCATGCTGCCAAATTCGGCTTTCAATTCCACCTCTTCTGGCAATTCTTGTTTTACTGGCAAACGTCCTCTCTCAGTAATAAAATTCATCAAAGGAGTCAGCATTTTCCTATAGTCTTCAAAATTCTTAACCTGAGTTTTGATTCTGGGAGTAGTCGCGCGAGAGTGGAAGCGGGAAGCGCGAAAAGCTTGCGCTTTTGTCTCCTCTTTGAAAACAAAATAGATCCCCAGTCCCGCAGGTATAGCATCCACGTCGAGAATGCTATCTATATAGGTTTTGAGTTCTTCTTGTTGGTAATATTTCTGAAACGTGTTGCGACTGGTAATGATTCCATCTCCATATGCAACTAGACCTCGGAGGCGATCGTCTATCAAAACTTGCGCAGCGACGATCAGAATTTTTCCAGTTAATTCCCAAGCTTTGACGAGGACTTCTCTTCTTTCTTCTATGTCTTCAATGACATTAATCACATAACCGAGATTAACAATATCCGCAGAAGTACGGGGAGTATCGGGACGGTAATAAGGATCCCATCCAGAACATTGATAACCGCGCTTACCAAGGCGTTCTATATCTCCACCATAACCGCAACCGTAGTCAAAAAAAGTCGTTTCGATCGAGAATAAACCCGCTTCTAAAGCTAAACGTACAGGACGAGACAATTCTTTGCGAACAATAGCTGCTTTGTGACGATCGATGCGAACAGCTATTTTATTCTTGTTGTTAGAAGTAGGATCGATCGGACAAATTAAACGATGTCCGACAAAGCCGATTCTCTTTTGTAGTAAGCGATATTCCCATTCTTGGCGAGTACCGATAAAGCTAGATTTATCTAACAAACCTAAAGCTACTTCAAAAAGGGTCAATTGTGCAAACTGTTCGTAAAGGGGATAGTTAGGAGTGACAAAAGTTTCTTTGCGATGAAGGATAGGTGGATTATCTACGCGATCGTATTTCCTGTAACTGAATTCTAGAGTTTGCGCGTTCACCACAATGCTACATTTAAGAGCAGGATGGGGATTCCTATCGAAGTCGGGATAAAAAAGATAAGATATTTTCGGTTTGTCGGTGCTAAATTTGACTATGTTTGCTTCTTCTAGATCGATCTCGGCACTTCTCGCGTGTTGTTCGTAGCTTTGCAGTAAGGGGTCGAGATCTTGTAGAGCGCTAATATGTACGTAGAGTGCAGTAGGTAGAAGTTTACCCACAGCGCTATTTTGACACAGTCTAACGATCTCTTCGATATCCGCTTCCCTGCGCGCTGTTTGATTTACTGGTACTGCTCGATCTAACTCTTCACCCACTTACCAACTAACAAATCGAACGGCAACGATCTATATCATATCTTGAGGGAGAAGGTAATTATCTGTTTCTAGAAAAATATAAACATCAGATCCTTTAGTTACAGGGTTTGTACGAGAGATCATTTGAATAATAGATCTAAATCAACTTTCAATAAGATCCAAATCACTTACTAACAATATAAAAAAATTATTAAATAGATATATGTAATATTAAGTATTGTTAAAGTATTCTAAAAAAGTGTGATTAATATACAAGTCATAGAAGAAAATCTCAGATATATCCAAAGTAATTCAGAAAAATTTTGTAAAATATTTTATCAATTACTTGAAGAAGAAAATAATGAATTAATGAGGTTATTTAGGCATAAAACTACTAACTATAAATACAAACAATTAATGAATTGGTTGACATTTGTATTTAATAAGGTGCGCCAATCAAGTTATTCTCTAGTGCTTCTCAAACATATCGGAGGTAAAAATATAGAGCTAGGAATTACTTTCAAGCATTATCAGATCGTAAGCGACACCTTATTAAGATCGGTGGCTTGTTATTTACAAGATAAATGGACGACAGAAGTCGCTCGAGCATGGAGAGAGTTTTCTGAAATAAGTATGGATATAATGTTGGAAGGAGGCAAAGAACAATATTCTCTCTGGAATGGTTCTAGTCTTCAAATTATACGAGATGTAAATAGGATGAGAATTGAGGCTATTACTCAAAAAGTCCTAGATGCTCATAATTCTCTTGAAGTAATAATGGACAAACTTATGGAAGATAAGTATTTCCAAAAAGCTGAATATTATATGGGTAGAGAGAAAGCAATTGAAATAGTATTCGATTTAGTGAAAAAAACAAAAGCAAAAAAAATAGCCCTTATAGGAGCTTGAGTGATAACCTGAAAATTATTAAGGAGATTACTTGGCCAGCGATCGCGAACCAAACAAGAAAGAAAATACTATGCCGTCAGACCCTGAAAACGACAAAGATCTTGAGATTCAAAGAGAAATCCTCTCCGATCGGAAGTTTTCACTAGGTGAGTTAATTGCTAGAGAAGGAGGAGGGTTTTTAAAAGGAGAATCGCCCGTACCTAAGCTAGTACAGGTGATAACAGAAATTAATATGTTTATTTCTGCAAACCTTTCAGATTCGTCAGGAGCATTACAAGCGATTTTACACACTTGGGTACAAGCAGATGAAGTAAAAGTCAGTGAGCATCTCAACTCACCTATGATTGCTTTGCGTGAAATTATAGAAGCGATCGTCGATAACCCACAACTGCTATACGAGTTAGTCAAGCAAGTCGATCGGAAATGGGGTCAGATGTATGACGAAAGACCTTATTTTCAGCGTCCAGGACAATCAGCACATCCAGACGACGAATACACTCACGAATCAGTAAGAAAAAGTCTGATCGAGTTACTAAATAAAATTCCTTGATGAAGAGAAACTATAAGTTCCATTTTTTGTATAATAGCGAGTTAAAATAAAACAGCTAAAAATGGGTACTTATTTAATTACAGGCGCTAATCGCGGTATTGGTTTAGAATTTTGTCAACAATTAACAGATTTAGGCGAGCGAGTAATTGCTGTTTGTCGCGAACAATCTGCAGAACTAGAAAAGTTAGGAGTGAGAATAGAGAGAGACATAGATATTGGCAATAACGAATCTGTAGCTACTTTAAAAGAACGCTTGCAGGATACTGTTATTGATGTTTTGATTAATAATGCTGGAATTGTCTCAAGAAATAGATTAGAAGATTTAGACTTTGAAAATATTTTGCATCAATTCAATATTAATGCTTTAGGAGCTTTGCGAGTTACTACAGCCTTACTTCCTAACTTAAAAGCTGGTTCTAAAATTGCCATTATTACTAGCAGAATGGCTTCGATCGATGACAATACATCTGGCAATTCTTATGGTTATAGAATGTCTAAAGTAGCTCTTTCTATGGCGGGAAAATCTTTATCGATCGATTTGAAACCTCGACAAATTCCAGTTGCTATTTTACACCCTGGGTTAGTACAAACTCGCATGACAAATTTTCAAGGTATTTCAACTACTGAATCAGTCAAGGGATTATTAGCAAGAATTAACGAACTCAATCTAGAAAATACTGGTACTTTTTGGCACTCTAATGGTGAGATTTTACCTTGGTAGATGAGGTCAGGGGAGCTGGAGGAGAGGGGGAGAGGGGGAGAGGGGGAGTGTGGGGAGATGGGGGAGTGTGGGAAGCCAGGAAGGAATTAACAGCCAACAGCTAACAGCCAACAGCCAATAGCCAACAGCCAACAGCCAACAGCCAAATGAAAGAATTTACACCTACGAAGCGATCGCAAGTAAGACGAGTTCGCAAACGGGGAAGTTACGATCGCGAAACGGTTTATCAGATTTTAGATGAGGGAAAAGTATTTGACTTCCTCTCCGCCCTGGAAGTGCGGAGATTCCCCTAAAACAAAGTTAATTGAATTACTATAGGGGTGGTTGACAGTTTATCGCAAACAGCCTCATTCGAGGTCTTACATTCACTCCCTCGTCCATTTAGAGTCTCGGAAAGCCCTCCCGCGACTTTAATATTATTGGCGGCGTTTATATCTCTGTCGTGCTTCTCTCCACAATGCAAACAAGTCCAAGCTCTAACATTAAGCTCTTTTTTGCCACCATGTTTTCCACAAGCAGAACACTTTTGAGAGGTTGCCTCCCGAGAGATGTATTGATTTTTATTAGGGAACCCTTTTACAAATAATTATGTCCCTTCGCCGTAAAGTTTTCGCTATGGAAGGGTTCCCTAATAAAAATATAATCATTGTAACCATCTATCAATTACAACACAATCCCTACCGTATTTTTCGCATTTGGCATCTAGTAATGACCTGAAACTGTACCATCCAGCATCACTAATAGCTCGCGATAATTTACGGTTTTTTATCAGACCAGAAACATTTAAATCTTCAATAGCTATTGCTTGGTTTTCGCGTACTAATTTAGTACTTAACTTATGAAGAAAATCATTTCGGGAATCTTTTACTTTAGCGTGAAGTTTTGCTAGTCTTAACTTGCGTTTTTTTCTACGATTAGAATCCTTTTTAGCTTTAGACAGTCTTCTATTGGCTGTTTTAAGGCGACGTAGCATTTTTTTATGCAGTCTGGGATTCTCAATTTTCTCCCCATCACTTAAAATAGCAAAGTGGGTTAATCCTAAATCGATGCCTACTGATTTATCAGTTTTAGGCAGAATTTCAGGATTAATCTCAACAACAAACGAAGCAAAATATCTATCAGCAGTATCTTTGATTATTGTGACCGAACTAGGCGCACTTGGTAACGGTCTGCTATACACAATTGGTATATGACCAATTTTAGCTACTTTAATAGAAGAGGAATGAACAGTAAAACCACCTTTTCTAAAACGTATAGCTTGTCTTGAGTGTTTTTTCTTAAATTTAGGTCGACCTACCTTTTTCCCTTTCCTTTCTCCTTTTAAGCTACTAAAGTAATTATTCCAGGCTTGTTGTAAGTCTCTAAATGATTGTTGTAAAACAATATTAGATACTTCAGATAGCCAGTATCTTTCTTCTGTCTTTTTAGCTTGGGTAATTACTTGTTTGTCTACATTTTTAGGCGTTGGTTGCCCTTGTAAGCTAGCTTTCTTATACAACCAGAGCGCGTCGTTCCACACAACACGAGCGCAACCAAAAGCTTTTGCTAATGGTTCTATTTGGTTTTTTTGAGGATAAATGCGATAGTTGTATCTAGCTTTCATTTTACTATTTTATAATAGTTAAAAGCTTTTGAATATAAAGATTTGATATATTGATTGTAGAGTAAAGCCGTCCTAGAAGGACGGGGCTTGAAACCCAAATTTTTGGTCACGTAGGGTTTGCGATCGAAGGACAAGCCTATGTAATTCCTACTGCTTACGGACGAGTTGAGGACAAGTTATATATTCACGGTTCCCAGGTGTCGCGGATGCTCAAAACCCTTAAAAGTGGCGTGGAGGTTTGCATAACTGTAGCATTAATCGACGGTTTAGTGTTAGCTCGTTCTGCCTTTCATCATTCCCTGAATTATCGATCGGTGGTAATTTTTGGCACTGCATCGGTGGTAGAAGAAGAAACAGGTAAACTAGAGGCACTGCGTGCTATTACCGAACATATTACACCTGGACGTTGGGATAAAGTGCGATCGCCTAACCGTCAAGAGTTAGCTGCAACAATGGTGTTATCTATTCCTTTAGTAGAAGTTTCTGCTAAAGTACGTACAGGCCCACCTAAAGATGACGAAGCAGATTATAGTTTACCAGTTTGGGCTGGAGTAATTCCCTTAAAAGTAGTGGAAGGGGAACCAATTCCAGATAGTTGACACTCTCACCGTTAACTTCCTATCTTCGGTTTAACGGGAATTTTCTTCCGACATTCAAGATAGATTTTTTAATCTTCTGACGATCTTACTATTCTAGAAAGAATCAACATCTTCCCATTCACCATATACATCTTTACACCAACCTAAACTAACCCATTGCGCACAATCATTAGATTGGGGATGAAAAAGAAATTCTAGAAGACTTTCTCCACTTTCAAGATACAAGCGTTTTTCACTAACAGGGTCAAATAAAAAGATAGTAATACCTGCGTAAAAGACATCGTAAATTTTATTGTCTTTTTCCATTCCAGCCATTTGACCACCCATTACACCAGACCATTTTATTGAAGAACGAGAATTTTTATTGTCAATTTTGAGTAGATCGTTATTGACTAAAGTTAACCATAATTGTGATGGAGAAATAATTTCTTGTTTTTCTTTTTCTGGTGTCCAAATCCAAGTTGCAAACCCAGGAGATAGTGGATATTCAATATCTAAGCTTATTTCACTTTCACTATTTCGATCGAAAGTGCATCCAATAAATTTTTGAAAATCATCTAATAAAGAATCTATAATTTTATACCATACGTCTTTAGTATAAGCTCGATCTGATTGACCTGCCTTCAAAAACATTTTTTCGAGTTCGCGATTCATTTCTCAATTTACTAAAATAAGAAGTCTTGGTTCTGATGCACTAAGTTTACCCTTAACAAAATAGCTGTTTACTGAAATACATTCAAACAGCTAACAGCAAATAGCCAATAGCCAAAAAAAATATTCATTTTTATTTTTAATTCAATTTTCAATCTTTCTGCCATCATAAATCTAGACAATACCTCAACAATAACTATTTCTATGTTCGATAAACTACCAAAAATTATTGCTCTCGATTTTGATGGCGTTCTTTGTGACGGATTAATTGAATATTTCCAAACTACCAAACGCACTTATCAGCAAATTTGGAATCCAGACGATCGAACAGTAATAGACGATTTTACCTCTAGTTTTTATCGCCTGCGTCCAGTGATAGAGACGGGTTGGGAAATGCCTATTTTGCTGAGAGCATTAGTTTTAGGTATTTCAGAAGAGAAAATATTACAAGATTGGGCAACTATTTCTCAACAAATTGTCGAATCAGAAAAACTAAATCCCAAAGAAGTTGTTGGCAAACTAGATACAGTCAGGGATAAGTGGATCGAGTCAGATTTAGAAGATTGGTTGAGACTACATCGTTTTTATCCTGGAGTAGTCGATCGAGTAAGCAAAATCCTTAACTCCACTACTCAGTTATATATAGTTACGACCAAAGAAGGGCGTTTTGTCAAAAAACTACTGCAGCAACAGGGAATCGAATTAGACTCCAACTCAATTATCGGAAAAGAGTGCAAGCGACCCAAACACCAAACCTTGCGACAATTAATTGAGGCTGCTAATGAAAAAAATATCAATCTTTGGTTTGTTGAAGACAGACTAAAAACACTACAATCGGTGAAACAACAACCAGATTTAGAAGGAGTAGGATTATATCTAGCTGATTGGGGATACAATACCGAACGAGCACGAGAGTCTATACGCTACGATCGAGACATTAAATTATTATCATTAGAACAATTTAGACAAGATTTTTCTGCTTGGTGAGGAAAAGAGATCTCGGATGGAAACTTTAATTGCCCTATGTATGGGAGTTACTTTAAGTGCAGCTTGTGGTTTTCGGGTATTCGTACCGCCACTAGTAATGAGTGTAGCAGCCATATATGCAGATTACCCTTTAGGACAAGGTTTTGAATGGTTGGGGACTTATCCAGCAATGATAACTCTTGCTGCGGCTACCCTAGTAGAAATTTTGGCTTATTACATTCCAGTTGTGGATAACTTCTTAGATACGATCGAAATCCCTACTGTTCTAGTAGTAGGTACAATGCTAACAGCTGCTAGCTTAGGAGATGTAGATCCAGTACTAAAGTGGTCAATTGCAGTAGTGGCTGGAGGTGGTAGTGCGGAAATCGTTCAAGGTTTAACCAGCATGACTCGCTTAGCTTCCACAAGCTTTACTGGAGGAATAGGGAACCCAGTAGTTTCTACCACTGAAGCATTGAGTGCAACAACCCTCTCCGTTATGGCAATAAATGCACCGTTGATAGCTGCGATCGTAGTTATATTAGTACTATCATACGCCCTCAAAAGAATCTGGAAATTCTGGCAAAAACAACAAAAAAAATCTTACTAGTTAGCTGTTAGCTGTTAGCTATTTGCTGTTGGCTGTTGGCTGTTAGCTGTTGGCTGTTAATTCCTTCCTGGCTTCCCACACTCCCCCATCTTCCCACACTCCCCCTCTCCCCCTCTCCCACTCTCCCTCTCCCCCAATCTCCCTCTCCCAAAAAAATGCTCGACCTAGCGAAATTAGCAAGAGAAATCCCTGGTATTAGTAAACACTTGAGTCAAGAAGCTGCTGCTTCTCACCAACGTCTGGAGAAAGCAAAAGTTTTATTGCAACAAGCTAAAGTGAGACAAGAAGAATTATTAGAAATAAGAGAACAGTGGAGCGATCGCCTCATATTTGCCGCTGCAACTCCTCTAGAAGATCTAGATACTTGTATTGACATCAAACCAACTCCAGAAAGTCACAGCGTTTTTGCTACTGACGGTTCGCAAATTTCACCCTCTCACCACGAAATTGCCTACTGTTATTTAATTAATATCGGCAGGATAATGCTGCACTACGGACAGAGTTTGCATCCACTATTAGATAGTTTGCCAGAAGTTTACTATAAACCAGAAGATCTCTACGTCTCCAAACAATGGGGAATTCGCACCGAAGAATGGATGGGATATCGGCGAAGTGTTTGCGAAGCGCAAATGCTAGCAGAAATAGCTTGTCGTTGGGTATTACCTCCAGGTTCTCATTACGACGTACCCAATTTAGCAATGGTAGATGGTTCTTTGATTTATTGGTTCTTAGATGCATTGCCAGCCGAAGCTAGAGACTGTATATTAAACCCTATTCTTGCCGCTTGGGAACAGTTACGGGAAACTAAAATTCCTCTAATGGGTTATGTGAGTGCTTCGAGAAGTACGGAAGCAACTAACTTTTTGCGCTTGCAAGCCTGTCCTTACGAAAATCCCAACTGCGTAGTAAATTGCAGCAGAGATGAGGTTAGTGAAAATAACTTCAATCCCACAAATCGCCACCCTTGTCAAGTCGTCGAACCTTTACGAGATGCTAATCTGTGGAGCCATTTATTAGCCCCAGGACAAAGAAGTACCCTATGGGAAAGTAATTTGCACATTCTCGATTTATATGACGAGTCTCAGAGAGTTTATTTTTGTTACGTCAATGTTGGCAGCGAAATTGCCCGCATTGAAGTACCTGCTTGGGTAGCAAAAGATTCATCCTTATTCGATCGATCTTTAAGCATTATGCTGTCCCAAGTCTCTAAAGGTTATGGTTATCCCGTAGCACTAGCAGAAGCACACAATCAAGCAGTGGTTAGAGGAGGCGATCGCGCCCGTTTTTTTGCTCTCCTCGAACAACAAATGATCCGCGCAGGATTAAAAAATGTAGGGATTTCTTATAAGGAAACTCGCAAGCGAGGTAGCATTGCATAATAAGAGATCTTCCAGCACTCAATAGTTTCAAAGGAAGATAGTAACTCTACAACACAAAATTTAAAAAAGCCATGCTAGATTTTGAAAAAGCGAGAAATAGAAAAGTAAACATCAATGTTAAGGGAAAAGCTCCTCTTTATTGGACAGGAGGAATTATTTTCTTGTTTTTATGCATCATGTTACGCCCTTTTACCATTATTAATGCTGGGGAAAGAGGCGTAGTGATGAAGTTCGGTAGAGTTCAAGACACCGTTTTAGATGAAGGGATCCACCCGATCGTCCCAGGAATTACTACAGTCAAAACACTCAGCGTTCGCGTACAAAAAAATACTTTTAATACTCATGCTGCTTCTCGCGACATGCAAAAAGTAACCACAGAACTTGCGATTAACTGGCACGTCGATCCTCAAAAAGTCAACAAGATTTTTCAACAAGTTGGAGACGAACAACGCATAGTAGATAGTATTATTACTCCTGCTGTTTCTGAAGTGCTTAAGGCAGCAACTGCTAGAAAAACAGCAGAAGAGATAATTACTAAGAGAACAGATTTGAAAGACGAAATCGATCGAAATCTAGCAGAACGTCTGTCAGATTATGGACTAATTATAGATGACGTTTCTTTAGTTGATTTTTCTTTTTCACCTGAATTTGCTAGAGCGATCGAAGCCAAACAAATAGCAGAACAAGAGGCAAAACAAGCAGAATTTATTGCTAGAAAAGCTACCCAAGAAGCTCAAGCAGAAATTAATCGCGCTAAGGGTAAAGCTGAAGCACAAAGATTGTTGAGAGAAACTTTAACCCCAGAGTTATTGCAAAAGCAAGCAATAGAAAAATGGGACGGTCAATTTCCCCACGTGATGACTGGTGAAGGAACTCTACCATTTATCAATCTCAAAACTTCTGCAGAGTCAAACTAGTACTTTGTCAACCCTTGTTTCCTCTTTTGTCTTCTGCTTTACTTAGTTACGGGCGATCGTGTTGTGGGGAGTTTCACATTGAGTTCTAATCTTTATCAACAAATTCAGCAATTTTACGATGCCTCTAGCGGACTGTGGGAATCAATCTGGGGCGAACACATGCACCACGGTTATTATGGCAGAGGAGGAAACTATAAAATTAATCGCCGTCAGGCACAAATTGACCTCATAGAAGAACTTTTAATGTGGTCAAAAGTAACAAGTGCAACGAATATAGTCGATGTAGGTTGTGGGATTGGGGGCAGTACCCTATACTTAGCAGATAAGTTTCAGGCAACTGCTAGGGGTATTACCCTTTCTCCCGTACAAGCATCCAGGGCAACAGAAAGGGCTACAGAAGCTGGTAAAACAGCAGAGGTAGAGTTTCAAGTTGCTGATGCCTTGAATATGCCCTTTGAGGACAATAGTTTCGATTTGGTCTGGTCTTTAGAAAGCGGCGAACACATGCCAGATAAGACCCAGTTTTTGCAGGAATGTTATCGAGTCTTAAAACCTGGCGGAATGGCGATCGTCGCAACTTGGTGCCATCGTCCCACTAATTCTTTAGCTGGAGAATTGACAGCAGATGAGAAAAGACACTTAGAAGAAATATATAGAGTTTATTGCTTGCCCTACGTCATTTCTCTGCCAGAATACGAAGCGATCGTCCGCCAGATCGGCTATCAGAATATTCGCACCGACGACTGGTCAATTTCAGTTGCTCCTTTTTGGGACGTAGTCATAGACTCAGCATTTACTTCTGTTGCAATTATTGGTCTATTGCGATCGGGTTGGAAAACTATTGAAGGAGCATTATCCCTTAGTTTGATGAGTGATGGTTATCAACGCGGTTTGATTCGTTTTGGTCTACTTTGTGGCGCAAAATAAGAGGAATAATAAATTAATCTGAGCAATAAGTTAAGGATTATTAATTTTATTATTAATTTTAGTTTTTTTTATAACAAATTTCTCAAATTTTTAAGAAATACAAACAAATATCTTTAAGTTGAATTTTTTTACTTATAATAATTATTATTGAATAAAACAAAGCTCAAAAAATGGATTTTATGATTAAATGTGCGGTTGTCTTCTGCGCATTATCATTGCTATTGCTGATAATACCGGCTTTGATTGTCATCAATTTTTTAGACAAGAGAACACTTGAATTAATTGAGAAAAAATTAGTGTTTAGTTATCAAAAATACAAATAATCCCTGTTTGGTAGTGTCATCACTTGACAACAGAGTTTGAAGTCATTGAAAGTAGTTAGTTAGTTTCTATACTATGATTATTTTGATTATGACTCAATCAAATGATAGCGGAACAATTGAAAAAGTTGTCAATACAGTAATGGGGGTTAAAACAGAGGATGAAAACCAATCTAAAGCCCAACAAATAGCTAGTACAAAGGATCTAGATATTAAGGTACTTTTTACTTATAAATTAGGTACTGTTCTGCAAATAGGAATAATAATTCTAGCTTTCTGGGGAATGGAAAATTTAGTAACTGTAGTAAATAATTCCCCTTCTTTTCCCAATTGGGTCAGCACTTTATTTGCTGGCCTATTTTTTACCTTATTGAGTATTCGATCGCGAATTTTTTCTCCATTAGATAATACCCGTTCTCGCAAGACTTATGATGAGATAGTCAGACCCAAATGGGCTCCTCCCCCTTTAGCTTTTCCTATAGTTTGGATGTCAATTGCAGTTTTACGAGTCATCTCTTCCTTATTAGTTTGGCAGGAGATGAACCAACAATTTTTAGTGCTTCCTTTAATTGCTTTTGGGGTGCATCTTGCTTTAGGAGATACTTGGAATACTATCTTTACCGTCGAACGCAGGTTAGGTACTGCTGTTCCTGTAGTTATTTTTGGCCCTTGGTTATCTGCTTTAATAGTGACTGCACTTTACTGGCAGATTAATCCTCTAGCTGGAATTATTTTAGCTCCTTCTTGCGTGTGGCTAACTGTGGCTGCTGTATTAGTATTTAGTATTTGGCAATTGAATGGAAAAGAGCCGCTATATCCTCTGAAAATAACACCTATTAAAGATTAGGGAAAGGCAGAAGGCAGAAGAAACAACATAAAATCAATATTTGGATTTGATATCTAGGGCGGTAAATTATCCGCCCTAAATTGACAATTATTGACCCAGTTTTCTTAGGCAGTTACCATCTGATGGTGGCGAACTTCTAGAACCTCTGGATGTTCGTCGCAGAATTCTTGGAAAGAAGTTTTTTCAGGAGATGGAGCCCCTTCTTGATATGCTACCTCAGCTTCAAGATCGTCTACCAAGTGCCAAGCATCGAGACATTCAGTAGAAGTAGCCCCTTTACTAGCAGCGATCGATTTAGCTTCTTCAATTGCTTTTTCGAGTTCTCGCTGTAATAAAGGAACTTTGGGATTTTCTAGGAAATCACCTTTATAGAGAATGTCGCTTTCAGAAACGATCCCTAATAAATCCCCTCTGATAACTGGAGCAATACGAATACCTGTATTAGCAAATAAACGCGCTACATACTCTACTCCCAAGTCGGGATTGACCACAATGCAGGGTTTGGTCATAATTTCATGTACCCTAACATTTTTTGGCTCTTTCCCGTAAGCAACCACCTTAGTTACCACATCGGTTTGGGTGAGAATTCCATAAGCATCCTGAGAATTGCGGACATCTACAATTAATGCTCGCAAGTTTTTGAACTTCATCAATTTAACTGCGTCAGCCACAGTCGCAGAACCGCGAATTGTAGCTACGTCTTGGGTCATGATGTCAGATGCTTTTAGCATTGTATTTAGACCTCCTAACTTAAATAGAAATTTTTGTTAGCGGTTAGCAATTAGTAGGGAGTTCATATATCTACTAACTACTAACTGCTAGCCAAAATCCCTATTACCAGCCTCTGGCTAGAGGGAATAGGGAATAAATTCCCCGTTCCCCGTTCCCTTTTAAAGTCGCTTTGCGTCTAAAGTTAAGGGTAATTGAGTGTCGTCATCTAAATTTTTAAAAGCTAGCTGCCAGCCATTCGCCAAGGTTAAGATTTTTCCTTCTGGCCCTGTAGTTTGATTGACTACTTCTTCTTCTAAATCTTTCTTAGGCACGTAAACAGATAAATGTCCTTCTCCATTGCGACGTAACATAACTTTCATTAATTTTCCTCCACAAGTTCTAGTTCTTTTTTGCGGCAGCCGACGATTATGCCTTTCTCAATAAAATGTACTGCATAGATGTAGTATTGTTGCAAATAAGTACCGATATTAACTACATAGCCAACATCTCCCTTTTTTGCCAAATGTTCTCCAATCTCTTTTCCTGGAAAGGTGCCGTCATTACGAATTAACTTGCGCAACCTGACTTTTTGCTCCATTTCAAATGCAGGTGGCCCGTTTAGTTCTATTTCATCCCACGATCCCATGAACCATTCTCCCTCGATCGACTAAATTTAGTAATTCTTCTAGCGTTAAATTCCGTTTTAAGTCTGTTGACATTTGCCGCACTGACTCTAAAAGCAATTGGCTTTCTTCTTTGTTCAAGACAATCCCGTGTTGTTGCAAGAGGTTAGATAGCAGGTGTCTTCCTGAATGCTTCCCGACTACTAAACGACGCTCCCATCCCACTTCTTCTGGGGCAAAGGGTTCGTAAGTATTGGGATTTTGCAAGACTCCGTGAGCGTGAATACCTGACTCGTGAGCAAAGGCGTTATCTCCGACAATAGCTTTCCAAGGAGGTACGTTACAACCAGAAGCCGCAGTTACAAACTGAGATAGTTCTCGCAATCTGGGGGTGTCAATACCAATTTCTATCTCATAAATTCGTTTTAGTGCCATGACCACTTCTTCGAGAGCAGCATTACCAGCCCTTTCCCCTAAACCATTAACAGTAGTATTGACAGAGGTAGCACCTGCCATAATACCTGCTAGAGCGTTAGCTGTTGCTAAGCCCAGATCGTTATGGGTGTGCATTTCTACTGGTACTGACAGCCATTTGACTAAGTTGCTGACTTTTCGAGACGTGGTGACGGGGTCGAGAATACCCACCGTGTCGCAGAAGCGAAAGCGGGAAGCACCCCATTCTTGAGCGGATAGAGCAACGTCGAGGAGAAAGGATTCATCTGCTCTAGAGGAATCTTCTGCTCCTACAGCAACAAACAGACCTCGATCGACAGCATAGCTAATTGCATCACGCAAGCGATCGAGAACCAAAAGACGATTGCCCTTAAACTTAGCATTAATTTGAATTTGGGAAACTGGTACAGAAATGTGTACCCGTTTGAGACCGCAGTCGATCGAAGCTTGGATGTCTGAGAGCACCGCACGATTCCAACCGATGAGATCTGCACCCAGACCTAGGTTAACGATCGCTGATATTGCTCTTGTTTCTAAGCTTCCCATCGCGGCAATACCCACTTCTAGCTCTTGTATGCCGATCGCGTCTAATAAACTTGCTAGAGCTACTTTTTCTTTTACTGTAAAAGCGACCCCTGCTGCTTGTTCTCCATCCCGCAAGGTCGTATCATTTATTTGTATTTGATTCATTGCTTGGTTTCCGAGATATTTATTTTTTAGTTACGGGACGATCGAACTTTTTTTATCCTCTAACCCCTCGACAATCTGCTGGATTTTTTTTAACGAAACTAGTCTATAGCGATAGGGCCACAATAACACTAATATTTGTTCGTTCAAATCTTCTCTTTTTCAAGTTATACGGCAATTTCAGCCTTAGAAATCTCTATTTTTACGACAAAAAAATTTAATCAATTCTGTAGGTTTTAAATTTAATTCCACGACCAGTTAGAAAATTTATTTTTAATAAAGAAATCCATTTTCTTATAACATTTATTTAAACTATTGCTAAATATTTAGAAATGAGAAAGAGGAAAGAAACCATCATTTTCTCTTTCCTCTTTCTTTATTTATTATTATTTAACTCATAATGTATTTACTGTATTAATTTGATATATCTACTGGAATGTTTTTTGTTTGGCATCCCAGCAGCGGTCTAACCAGTGTATTAACTCTTGTCTGCAAGCAATAAACGATTGGACTGTACTGCGTAGTAATACAGTATCGATAGCGTTATTTATTTCCACCCATAAAATTCCGTCAGCAGCACACCAACAAGGTATTTCCAACTCTTGGAGACGGTGATAAATTATCCAGCGATCGCTCCTTTTAATTTTGCCTACCTTACTTACCGTAAATTTGGGTCTAAAGCCCCGTCCTTCTAGGACGGCTTTGTGTTATAATCAAATATCTCAACAAAAGCACCATACCTATTTATTAGAGTTAGACCGTATGCTAACGGTATAGAAAAAAGGCGTACATTAAAGGCTAGATGGTGGGCTAAAGAAATTGGGTGGCGAAAACCAAGAGATAATAGCCAGCGAAATGAAAAAAGTAGCAACTAGAGAAAATAAGTTTTTCTCATTTCAAGAAAAAAAAAATCACAGTAACGTGGGGCGCACGTTAACTCTAGGTTTGATATCCTAGTACGTCTCTGGAGATAAAGCTCTCTGGAATTAACTAAGTTAAGCTCTTTCATTGGTTTCTAGGAATGGTGAAATGGTTTAAATACTGCTCGCAAGAGATAGTTGATTTTAAAGTTTGTCGTGGAAAGAGAAAACTTAACCAGTGATGGTTAGAATCCTCGTGCATTTATGCCGAGGAGAACGTCAACAAACCTTGGGAATGGGAATATTGAAACATTTTTTCTCCCTATAAGTGCTGTAAACTTTTTACTTTTTTTTCTAATTGCTCAATTCGGTTTAATAATTGCTGAATTGATTTACCTTCTAAATCTGGTATTTTGTTGCCTTCGAGAGAGGAAATTTTAATAATGCGACCTGGAATGCCCGCGATCGCCCGATCGTCTGGAACATTTCGCAACACCACCGAACCAGCAGCTATACAGCAGCGATCGCCAATGCGGATGTTTCCTAACACTTTGGCTCCAGCACCAACAAGAACATTGTTTCCTAGAGTGGGGTGTCTTTTTCCGGTTTCTTTTCCCGTTCCTCCCAGAGTGACATCGGTTTCAATTTGGCAATAGTCTCCCACGATCGCAGTTTCACCGATAACTACTCCCGTACCATTAACGATAAAGACCCCCTCGCCAATAGTTGCTCCTGGATGAATTTCAATCCCAGTTAAAAATCTTCCTAGGTGAGATAAAAAGCGAGGAAAAAAAGGAATTTGCTGTTGCCAAAGCCAATTAGAAACTCTATGTATTACTAAAGCGTGCCAGCTTGAGTAGCATAAAAATACTTCCCAAAAATTGCCAACACTTCGATCGCGATCGAAAATAACTTGAAAATCTTTTCTAATTAACTGCCACCAATTTGAGTTATTGGTAACTTCTCTACAAGGTTTGGCACTGCATTTGTGCATCTGTGGGTCAAACTCTAAAAACCACTGGTTTTTAAGTTCGGAATTAGTTTGAGTATTTGGCGGTGCTTGTGATGAAAGCGATTTCTTTTTGGGGCAAGTAAAAGGTGTTCTAGAATACATACAGTCCCTCCAAGCGTTAGCGAAGGTCGGGGATAATGTCACTGCTTATAGTAAGTCCCTAAGCTTATTTGAGTATAGGGAATGTGGATTATTATTTATTACTTTTCTTACTGTTGTACTCAAAACCCTGCAATTTACCCATAACAAGACATAGAGTAAGTCAACATTTTTTTTTGGGGTAGGGGTACTAGTATTTTTATCTAGAGGTTTCGGTATTGATGGGTAGGGGGACTTTTTTTTTCTGACTACCTCTCGATCGCAAATTATCTAGAAATTTCAATGGCTCGGCTCTATTTTTGTTCGTAGGGAACTTTGTACTCAAGATTAAACCAGTCCTGGGAAACTCAATTGTATGTAGCCTTAGGTTTTGAGCCTATCTTACTTCATAGTTAAATAGCGATTTTGTCTAATCTATCCCATCTCCTTTCAAAAAAAGGTAAAATCGATCGCATAATTTTAATTCCGCGACAGTACTGCCAATTTTCCTACTAACTGACGCCAGGGATCCGAGGGAACTAGTCTAATTATAGAGATAATAGGGAACAAATTGAGCGTAGGTAAAAATGCTCGATCGGCAATAATAAAAAAATCTTAGAAAATTACGAAGATTTTCTTTAGATTTTCGTGCCTATCCAGGAGATAATTAACTTGTTGGCAAACTCTAAGTATAATGATTAGCCGAGACACACTAACTAAAGAATTTCTATCTGTTGTCCGTAACTATTACCCCAAAGCGGGTGAAGTACTAAAACATTGCTACGTTAAAATTCTAGAGTGTTACGTGCAAAGATTGGGCAAACGCTTATACTACATTGGTGTTTATTACCCAGAAGGAATCCTCAAAGAATTACAACTGCAGCAGGACGTACTGAGGGAAATAGCAGAAAACATGGGATTAATTGAAGTAGTCTACATCAATGCAAACAGACTAGTAAGAGATCCCATGTCAAAACTCAAGAAAGATAACCCTCGTTTGTGGTTAGAGTTACACTGGGTGGCAACACACAAACGGGAGTAAGTTATTTTGCCCGTGGCATTAAAAAAATATAAATTACTTCGATAGCTGATTAATTTGTAATCTAATTAACAGTTTATCTAGGTAATTTTTATTATTCTCAATATTAAATTAGTAGTAATAAAAATTCAATTGAACTATTAAAACAGTTATCAGTTATCAGTTATCAGTTATCAGTTATCAGTTGTGAATTCATTTTTGAATCAATTGATAATTTGTAACTGATAGCTGACAACTGTTAAAATATTAATGATCGACTGCAACCATCACGTCTGAAGATTTAATGACAGCATAAACTTCTTTTCCTTCAGCTATACCTAAGGTTTCTGCTGAGGTTTTAGTAATAATAGAAGTCACTTCTACTCCAGGAGCAACTTCAATTACTACTTCAGTATTTACTGAACCTGGCGAGACACTTTTAACTTTACCTTTTAGAGAATTGCGAGCGCTAAATTTCATTTGTTTTTTATTTTCTAGTTAACAGATTTTTATTATAATGCTAAAGTTACCTAAATTTTAGTGAATTGTTTGTAACGAAGAGTAATATAGTAGCATTTTTATGCTTGCTTACTGTGTCGTTCTTGTTAGTAGTTGGTTGCAGTCAAAACACGAATGTTTCCAATAATACTTCGAACCAAGAACTAACTGTTTCAGCAGCAACCAGTTTAAAAAACGCAATGGAGGCAGTTGAGCCACTGTACGAAAAAGAAAATACTAACGTCAAGCTAACTTACAATTTTGCTTCTTCAGGTTCTTTGCAACGTCAAATCGAACAAGGTGCGCCAGTAGATGTTTTTATCAGCGCAGCGCCGAAACAGATGAATGCCTTAGAAGAAAAAGGTCTTTTGCTAGAATCGACTCGCAAAAACTTACTGAATAATCAGATGGTGTTAATCGTTCCAAAAGATAGCACCACAGCAGTTACCAACTTTAAAAGTTTAACCAGCGATTCAGTAAAAAAAATAGCCCTAGGAGAACCGGATAGCTCACCAGCAGGAAGATACGGCAAGGAAATTTTAACTTACCTGGGGATCTTTGACAAAATAAAACCAAAAATAGTATATGGCAAAAACGTGCGTCAAGTTCTCAACTACGTAGCGACGGGAAATGTAGACACAGGGATTGTTTATAGCAGCGATACCAAAGTTTCAGACCAGGTGAAAATTGTCGAGACTGCACCACCTGGATCTCATTCTCCCATTGTTTATCCGATCGCCGTACTCAAAGATAGTCGGAATTCAGATCTTGCTAAAAATTTCGTTGAATTTATGTTTAGCAATGTAGCAGAAGCACAGTTTACTGAATACGGTTTTGCGATCCCTAATTAGTAGAGGGGGAGAGGGGGAGAGGGGGAGAGGGGGAGAATAACAAAGAGCAAACAGCCAACAGCAAACAGCCAACAGCAAATAGCTAACAGCAAATAATAAAATGACGATCGATTTATCTCCTGTTTGGATTTCTTTAAAAACAGCCGCAACAGCCACCGCGATCGCTTTTTTGTTGGGAGTTGTCGTGGCACGTTGGATGTTAGGATATCGCGGTATCGCCAAAGGAGCGATCGATGCAATATTTACAGCCCCATTAGTTTTACCTCCAACCGTAGTTGGATTTCTGCTACTGCTGCTATTGGGAAAAAATGGGCCGATCGGTCAACTATTGCGCCTGTTCGACATCACGGTTATATTCACTTGGTATGCAACAGTTATAGCCGCTACAGTTGTCGCCTTTCCCTTAATGTATAAATCCGCACTTGGGGCATTTAAACAAATAGACACCAACCTCATTGCTGCTGCTAGAACCCTAAAAGCTTCAGAATTGAGAATTTTCTGGCGAATTATAGTGCCTATAGCGAAACCTGGCATAATTTCTGGGATATTGTTGTCATTTGCTCGCGCTCTGGGGGAATTTGGCGCTACTCTCATGTTAGCTGGTAGTATTCCTGGAAAAACTCAGACTATTCCAGTAGCCATATATTTTGCTGCTGAAAGTGGAGCGATGGATCTGGCTTTAGCTTGGGTATCGATAATTTTATTTATTTCCTTCGGCGTAATAATTGCAGTCAATTTGTGGTCAGAACATAATAAAAAACACAAACCCAGGTCGTCTACCCCCAAAACAGACAGGGATCTCACTTCCGAGAAGATAGGGGAAAAGTTAGGAACAAATAAAAACCAGAATCACAGTATTTTCCCCTCTACGACTTTCCAAAATCCAGAATTAATAGTAGATATTCAAAAAAAACTTCCTGGTTTTCTCCTTGACGTTTCCTTTACGACCCAAGACAAGCCAATAGGATTACTCGGTGCTTCTGGGACGGGCAAAAGCCTAATTATGCGATGTATTGCGGGTTTGGAAACTCCAGATTCTGGAAGAATTGTTTTAAACGGACGAGTCTTATTTGACTCCGAGAAAGGGATCGATCTACCACCTAGACTTCGCCGCGTCGGTTTTTTGTTTCAAAATTACGCACTCTTCCCTCACCTAACGGTAGCCCAAAACATTGCCTTTGCAATACCTAAGAATCTATCTCGTCTGGCTATAAAGCAACTTGTAGAAGCACAACTAATAGCAGTGCAGTTAGGGGGAATGGGCGATCGCTACCCCCATCAACTTTCGGGAGGTCAACAGCAGCGAGTTGCTCTAGCAAGAGCATTAGCTTCCCAACCAGAAGTAGTATTATTAGACGAGCCATTTTCTGCTTTAGATACACATCTGCGCGATCGGCTCGAAAAGCTTCTCATTGCTAGTTTAGCCCGATATCGAGGTGCGACTTTATTTGTCACCCACAACTTAGAAGAAGCTTATCGAGTCTGCCATAATTTATTAGTCGTTGAAGCTGGAAAAATCCTCGCTACTGGTTCAAAACACGATATTTTCGAGCGTCCACCTAACAAGAGAGTTGCTGTAGTTACTGGTTGTAAAAATTTCTCCCGCGCTGTAGCTGTAGATTCTCACACTGTTAAAGCCCTCGACTGGGGAGAGTGTACTCTAAAAGTACTCGAACCAATTCCTGAATCTTTTTCCCATATTGGCATTCGCGCCCATCAATTGACTTTTCCTGACGATCGAAAAGAGGAAAATACCTTTGAGTGTTGGCTGGCGACTACTAGCGAAACCCAACACAGAATCACCTTATATCTCAAGCTCGATCGCCCCTCTACCTCTCCCTTTGACTATCACTTACAAGCAGAAGTTTTTAAAGAAAAATGGGCAATTCTCAAAGACCGTCCTTTCCCTTGGTACGTTCAACTTCACCCTTTGCGGGTTATTGTTCTATCAGATTGAAGGAAAATTTAAAGTTTTAAATATTCTTTTTATCCTAATATTTAATCTATATTTAGAGTTTAAAAATGCAAATTAATTGCAAAGAATTATCGCGCGTTTTATAACAAAAATTCACTAAAAAATACTATTTTTACACGTATAAATATTAAATTTGGCAACAAAAAACCACATTAAACTAATAAGAGAAGATAGTGCATTATCATCAAGAAATAGCGAGAGAAATCTGCAGTTAAGACCGATCTGATTTCCTGCTGCAGATTTAAACACTAAAACAACTCACAATTTATATTGAGAGGAGAACACTTAATGGCAACATTAACTGCCTTGACCCGTGGAGGAAAAACCTGGGAACCTCAATTTATTGAGTCAATTGATATAGATACTTGTCTTGGCTGTGGTAGATGTTATAAAGTTTGCGGTCGCGACGTACTTTCTTTGCAGGGAGTAAACGAGGATGGAGAATTTGTAGACGAAGACGACGATGACGATGACGATATCGAACGCAAAGTTATGACCATCCTTAATGGAGATAATTGCATTGGCTGTCAGGCTTGTTCTAAAATTTGTCCCAAAAACTGTCAGAGTTTTGCTTCTGCAGCAGTGTGATTGCGACTAATTTTTACTAACTCATAGCCCAAAGATAATTTATTGGTTCAGTAAATATTTTGGGCTATTTTTTGTTTTTGTTATTGGTTAATTACCTCTCAAGGCGACGAGGTAATTCAACTCGAAACGTAGAACCTTTTCCTAATTCGCTTTCCAC
>JASJDA010000132.1 GCA_030065755.1 Prochloraceae cyanobacterium
GGTTACAAAATGTTTGTGAGGGGTTACAAAATGTTTGTGAGGGGTTACAAAATGTTTGTGAGGGGTTACAAAATGTTTGTGAGGGGTTACAAAATGTTTGTGAGGGGTTACAAAATGTTTGTGAGGGGTTACAAAGTATTTGTGAGGGGTTACAAAGTATTTGTGAGGATGTTCTTAGCTAATAGTATGAAATAATTTTATAGAAAAAAAATAGTAAATTTATTTTCTATAAATAGCTTAAAACTAACAGTAATTAGAATTTTTATGAGCTATTTTACTATATTTTTGATAGTTATTTTTCGTGAGTTATTGTTAGAAACTTTAAAATACCGCGCCTCGATCGCAAATATAACGAACAGTTTGTTATATTTTCGAGTGACTTAGGTGGTTTTTACATCGGCTATAACTCCCGCGCACCAACAACTACCGCGCTATCGATCGCCACCAACTCGACCAACTACTCCCGCACCACCAACTCCACCCGCACCCGCAACCGCGATCGCCACCGACACCGACTCCCAACAGCCGTAACCGATCTCGGAGAGTCCGCGTAGCGGTGCGCGTACAAAATCGCTCCACAATGCGATCGCATCCCTCAACTGCGCCACTGTGGGTGTGAATCGATCGCCACAGACTCCCACCAACAACAGCAGCCGTAACAGATCGCGAACAAGACCCGCCCATCGATCGCACCAACAACAACCATCCCTCAGCGCGTGAAATAACGAACAGTTTGTTATATTTCCGAGTGTGGTGGTTTTTACATCGATCGCCTGCCAGCACCAACAACTCCCGCGCATCCGAGCAAAACCCGCAGTCCGCTGCCCCCGCAGCCCCACCAACAGCCAGAGAAGACGATCGCCACCCTGCACCAACAACAGCCAGAGAAGGCGATCGCCAGCCCGCACCAACAACACCCATAGTTCGATCGCACCCGCAGCTATTCGATCGCATCCGAGCAACTCCACCCGCCGCGGCAACTCCCGCGCCAAGTGTTCGATCGCATCCGAGCAACTTCTAGGATACTCCCACCACCACCCACAGGTCTTGTGAGTTATTGATAGAATGGTGACGGTTAGTTTAATATTTTTAAATCAAAAAATTAAGAGTTGGGGTTAGAAACTTATATAAATCAAATAGTAATTAATAAAATTTCAATTACTAACAGCTTGCTATCAATCGCTTACTGGCTATACATTATAGGGATTTTTTCGCTCTTAATGTACTAATAAATATAGTACCCAGTTCAGCCTATAACTGATAATATTCACTGCTAATTTTTAGCTAGTAGAGGTTTTAGAGCGATCGCGATCGAGAGAGAATAATCAGACTAAGAAAAGTCGAACACTTATTATATAGTATGCGTTTTCTCTAATCGCGATAGAAGACAAAATGACGGGTGAAAACTAAGGGTTGTGATGCAGATATCAAAAACGAATATCGAGACATCTTCAAGGGGATTTAAACGAGAGAAAAAAATTAATACTACACCCTTGACAAACTGATGACGCAACCCCTACTTACCATGTTCTGCGTCATGATTTTCTCTGCAACTCACTGCTATTGAGTTTCAGCGTTTTGATTTTTCACACATTTTTTTATGTTTTTAGAGTTTTTTTCGTCTGTATTCCTTTTAAATAAATAAATACAGGTAATTGTTAAGCAAATATAAAAACTGTGAGTGTGTGAAAAAATTTGCTATGTAATACGGTATAAATACTTACTACAATATCTAATCCAGTCTCTGACTAGAATAGGTCATCCTCAAGTTCACCCTCGAAGACCACACCCTCACTTATTAAATTTACTTCATCTTGGCTATAATCGTCGAGCGAATAAACATAGTCTTCTTCATCAATTAATAATTGATGGTCATAGAAATCAGAATCTAAAGAGTTATCATCGTCAGAAGTGAGGTTGAAAAGGACGCGTTTAATGTGAAGATAAGAGCGAGATTCAGGATGATTAATATCTTTGTTACGGGTACGATTTCTGTTTTCATCTAATACTTTGTTGATAGAAGTAGCGCCATTGGCAATGATGCGATCGACAGTTTCAATCATTTCTTGGAAGTTAAGAAAACCGTTATCGTTAATAAAATAACCTTCGTAAGATTGATTATAGTAGCGCTTATTTCGACCAACTTCTTTCTCAATATCTTGGTATTGTTGGAAGTTTTGAAAGGTGAATTGAGAGAGACTAAATTCCCTAAGTAACCCGATTTTATAAATAGTATCTCCAGGTACAAAACCCAATTGTTGCTATTTTTCAATGTTATTTTTGTATTCTTGAAAGTGTTTTTTAATCTTCAATTCCTTCTCTCGTTCGGGGTGACAAAGACGATTATACTTTTTCTTTTTGTACTCTTTAAACAAATAAGTAATAGGATCGATAACGCCATTAAGAACCATATTTTAGGTATATTCTACCATGAGATCGTAGTTGAGAGTATTGTCTTCGTTTAAAAAGAAATCTTCGAGAGAGACCGTATTTATTTTTTTTTGGAATTAAAAAGACTCCGATCCCATCTGTAATATTGTTTATCCGTCTGGTATTAGTTTTATAATAGAACTAATTATCTTTAACTGTGGGTCGTAACATACTATCTTCGATCGGATTCCAAGTTTCTTGCTTTACTCGAACTGCTGCTTCTTTGCAATCTAACATTAATTTATTAGTATAAAAATAATTCTCAAAGCTTTTAAATTCTTCTTCTGATAAATCAATCATTTCTGTAGTAAGTTTAAAACTATCTAGTACAGTTTCAAATATCTCACCCATAAGACTTTCAATAGTATCTAATGATCGATCTATTTGTGAAGTTTGTTTCCTTGAATTATCTAAGTTGATAAGTAATCCATCAATGTCTACAGTTGTATTATAGACTGTTAATGTTCTGACCTTAAGCACGTAGGTGTGGACATGCTCGACGTAGATGGAGGCACTTTGGCTGTAGTTTTCATTGGTGTAAGGTCTCGTGTAAAATCTTGTATAGATATTGGCGGCTTTGCCAAGATTTTCAATGTAGTTTTTGCTGTAGTCAAAGACTTCGGGTTTGTCGTAGAGTTTGGCAAAGACTTCGGCTTTGTAGTAGGCTTTGACGACGGCTTTGGCTTTGGCTTCGTCTTTAGCTTCGGCGTCGATGCGGGCTTTAGCGTAGGCGAGGGCAAAATGACAAGCGAGCGCTCGTTTACCAACAAGTTTTATATTGCTTTCAGATTCTTCAGTTATTTGTTCTGCCCAAGCTAATAAGTTCTGTATTTTAGGAGTATCAACGTAAGTTTCAATTTGTTGCTTCATTGCCTCGAAAAACTTATCTGGTTTAGTTGTTAATAAGCCAACTATAAGCAGTAATACTTCTCGCCAACGTGGATCGCTTAGGTGATTTTTAATAATTTCTTTTGTCAGATCGAAGTCTTGGTAAATATTTAGAGCTGTTAAAAACTCCTGAAAGGTTAAGTGAGAAAAAGAATAAATTCCTTCTGCTCGTTCTATTAAAATACCTTGTTGAATAGCTATCGCTTCTAAAACTTTTCTACCATTTAAATATTTAGGATTTTCAACTGTGTCTGCTAAAAATTTTTTAATATAGTTTATTAAGTCTTGACGGGTAAAAAATAATACATCTTCTGAAAAATTATCATAAGCTATTTGAGCGAGTAATACTTTTTCTAATTCAGTATCAAATCCCTTATAAATTTCTTTTCTTCTTATTGCTTTTTCTGCAGCCCATTTTTCAAGCACAATATCTAAAGCTCTATTATATAATTGACTACGTTTACTAGGAAAGCTTTTATATTCTACATAAACTAAACATAAGAAAGTCAAAAGTAAAGGATTTTGGGCTAAATCTTTAGCTGCTTTATTATTTGAATCATTAAGACTATCCCAGCATTCCTTAGCAGTATTTCTTTGTTTATGTCTATCTAATTTAAACCAATTATCAATGAAATTTTTAATTTGCTCGTCATCAAAATCTGCTAGTTCGATATCGATAAAATTTTTAAAATAACTACGATAAGCTGCAATTCTACAAGAAGCAATGAAGCGATTGTTATTGTATTTGGTAACTAATGATTCAATTGAATTGATTACTTCGTTTGAATTATCTTCTGGAACTTCATCAAGTCCATCTAATAAAATTAATAGTTTACCATCCTCTAAAGCTTTAGTAACAAACTCCTTTGAACATGAAAAGTTAAGTTTATCAAATTCTTCAACGATAGATGATATTAAATCTATGTTGTTAGTAGTAAAATTTTTTAGTTCTAAAAGAATAGGAATGCAAGAATGATTAAATGTTTCAGAAGAATTTTTAAAAGCTTCTAAACCAACTCGACGTAATAAAGTAGATTTTCCTGCTCCAGCAGTTCCCAATACCATAAGAAACTGATTCTGATTTGCGACCTGAATACCATTTTTATTTTTGCGGTTTCCTAGCTGTAATCTACGTTTTTGACTTTCTCTATAAATCTTTTCTAATCCATCAATAGATTCAAAACTACGACTGGAAATACTGTCTAAGAATTTAACTGGTGTATAAACAGATTCGAGTAAAACATGTTGGGACATTCCTAAAAGCTTAAGTTTGCCGTACTTTGTTTTATAGCTATTTGTATAACTTTCTAAGATTTGAGCTGCTCGTGTTTTATCCTGAATATTTTTAGCTGTTTCCCCATTAACTGCTATAGCAATATCAAGAATTATTTGCTCTAAGTCTTTTTCACATACCTGTTCTAAATCAAAACCTTTTTTTAAAAAAGCTTGGGAAATGCCATCGTAAATCTCGCTCACAACATTTTCGCCGTTTAAAAACTTAGTCAATGTTGTCCTGCTGCATTTTGCAAGCTGATATATATCTTTTTGATTTATTCGTTTCTGTTCCAGTCTCTGCTTTAATTTGTCACCTACTATTTTAGAGATTCTTTTTTTAGCCGTTTCTTGTTTAGGGGTTCGATCAGATTTACTCATTACTTAGATCGGTAGTTGCTGAAAGTATAACTTGAATATATTAATAAATATTAAGAATTTTATAATACACCCCAAAGCATAAATCGCGCACCCTGTTTTTAGAAATGCAAACATAAACAAACAAATCTAAAACAAAATCAACCCGCTCTCGAACAAACTCTCATTAAATCGACAAGTTTTTTTGAGAAAGGCAAACGTCATAAGCCTTACTGGGCATGGGTTTTAAACTAATTGAATAGCTACATTAGTATCAAATAAAAAAATCCAGGTAGCTCAACAAACATTTTATGTTTAAAAAAAACCACAAACCCGATGTACCCCCAACTAAAAACGCTTTACCACGAACCCCAAAGCCCGAGCGACTCTTTCGTCCATTAATTTTTATTGTAGTGCTTTCAATAAGCTCTACTGTCGTTATCTCATATTGCTTATGGCTAATCCAGCCTAACAATGGAGAATGCACCATAGATTTAAAACAATGGTCTGTCAAATGTCAAGCAGATCGCAAACTATCAAGCAATGAAAAAGATCGATGATCTTTATCAACAAACAAGGGATAGAAGGCAATCGACCTCAACATTTTCTCACTAATTTGAATTTCTTCAAGTAAGGGTCAAATAAAAAGTTCGAGCTTGACTTTATTTTCCCTTATCCCGCACCAAACTATCTGAGAGCTGATTCGTAAACTTGGTGTAATCAATGTGGGAGTTGTTAACGGCTTGATCGAGTTTTTTCTAAATCTCTTAAATAGTGCGATCGCAATAGAAACTCTCTCGATGGTAAAAATGCGATCGCCACCGACTCAGAGCAACTCCCGCGCATCGATCGCATCCGAGCAAAACCCCCAGCTATTCGATCGCATTCGAGCAACTCCACCCACAAGCGCACCAGCAACTCCCGCGCCACTGTGGGAGATTGTGGGTATCGATCGGCACCGTCTCTCTCGTACGATCGCCACCAACTCCCAGCCCTCACCCCACAATGGTTACAGCGACACCTAAAAATGCGCTCGAGAAAATAAAAAATTTTTCTGACCGTAGCGTATTGTTTCTCGCCCCCCAACACCAGAGCAGCGCCACTAAGGGAATTTGTGGGAATCGATCGCCACCCACACCCAGCCCTCGCCCCACAATGGTTACAGCCACACCCAAAAATGCGCTCGAAAAAATAAAAATTTTCTAACCGTAGCGTATTGTTTCTCGCGCATCGATCGCATCCGAGCAACTCCACCCATAAGCGCACCAGCAACTCCCGCGCCACTGTGGGAGATTGTGGGAATCGATCGCCACCAACACCACCTACAACTCCGACCGCTTCCCGCCAACAACTCCCGCGCACCCGCCACCGCGATCGCCACCCCGCACCAACAACTCTCTCGTTCGATCTCGAAGAGATCCGCGTAGCGGCACGCATCCCTCAACAGCGCCACCCAAAATGCGCTCGATAAATAACGAACAGTTTGTTATCGAGCTAGCGCTCGAAGTAGTGAGTAGTAAGTAGTGAGTAGTGAGTAATTTAATGGGTTTAAGACCCCCAATAAATGAAATGCAATTGGTTATTTTTTCAGTCAGTGGTTTGAATCCCTGACTGAAAAAACACTCACTACTTACTACTCTTTCAAGCGTTGTAAGTGCCGCGATGAATTTCACTCGAGGGATGAATTTCACTTGATATGACATTTACGCGTTGTAAGTGACGTGACGAACTTAACTCGAAGGGACGACGGCCGTGCAGCAGGGCGTAATTCTCAGCTATAAGGATATCTCCTTCGTGCCATTCGTGTACGTAACAATTTTGCGGCAGGTAAATCGTTGCTATTAGCTCGCTGAGGAATCGATCGTGCTGTTCGGCTGGCAATCCCGCAATTTGGAAAAATAGGGGATTGAGGTAGGTGCCGGCATCGACTGGTTCTGCAAAGCGAAGCGTGGTCTTCCCAGTAATGGGATGCTCGTTGACAAGAGATACCGTAATCTCCCCACCGTAATGAGCAACTCTTTCGGTACGGTAGGTAATTTCAATCTTTTTCCAGATCTCACGTTGAAGGGGATTCGCATCTTCCCATACTCGCGTCGTATCGAAGAATAAAGTTTCGCCGCCGCTTCCCAATGGCGGCGCTTTTAGACACTGGAAGAACATAAATGTAGGCATGGCGGTTGCAAATGCACCATCCCAATGAAAAGGAACTTTACCGTTCGTGAATAGGTAATTCTTGGGATTGTCGTGAACGACGAGGTCGAGTATCGTACCAAAATTACCGCCTACGATTTCTCCCCAAGTCGCGCAGTAACTCGACAATACTTCTGGTTCTAAAAGTGAGAAACCGCGCAGAACAATTAAATGATGTTCCCAAATTAACTGACGCAACTGTGCAGACGAAAAATCTCGGATGTCAGACCCTGAATTAGTAGCCTCCAGCAATAAGCCAAAGGGACTCAAAGCACGATATTTTAGTTTCACAGACAGTTTTGGATCGATAGAAAGTGTCATGATGCGACCTCCTAATTTAAGGGAGAGATAAGTGTATTGGAAAGAACAAAATGGCTGGGACGATCGTTATGCCATACGAGTGAAGCTCTCATGCTTTCTGCCTGGCTTCGTTTCATGAGCAGGAACTTTTTGCCGTCATACACCGCGACATTGTGCCAGGGTGTGCCCCATGCATCCTTCGTCTCGATCGTGTAGATACCAATTTTTTCTGAGTGGTACGGTTGGGGATGAATGGAAAAGCGCAGAGCTTGAGGGAATTTCTCGGCGATCGCGACGCTCCAGGCATTACTGCGCTGAATTACACCATAGGCAGATTTCTTGGATTCGGTTTGAATTTTATTGCGGCTTTTGAAAGGCTGCAAGACAAGATAATCCTCAAAAAGAAAGCGATGAATACCGTTAAATAAATTACGCTTGTCAGGGTCATTCTTAACTTGGAAGCGAATAGTTTCGATGGACTCAGCATAGTTAAGAATAAGTTTCTGTCGCATCTCATCGAAACTTAGTTCGCCGAATAAATCTTCCAAGTTAAATACATCGATCGCGTCTGCATTAATATCATCAAGTATATTTTTTATCTCCCGACCATATGCAGTCACATCCTCATCCTTGACACAGACGAGATCGCTAAATACCCTTCCGTCGGAACAAATTGTAATTTGTGCCCCAGGAGCATAAATGTCTCGGATTCGATCGCACAGTGACTGAAGAAATTGGAGTGAAATCCGTTCTCCCATATCGGGTAAAGGACCCAAAACCTTTTGCTTGTTGGATGATTTGGCTGGGAAAGCCGGAAGAATAAAGTGGATGGGCTTTTTCTGTTTAATAAAGAACTCGATTTTTGGTAAATGAGGAGCTAGACACATCCGACAGGGTTCTTGTGCGCAGCAACCTCTATTTGATGATAAACGGCGGTAGCAGAAGATATGTTTGAGGAGCTGTTCGCCAATTACCTTTGATTTAGCACTATCTATCGTTAGAGTCATACTCGATTATTTTTTCAATATTTAAATTATAAAAATATTCTAAAAGTAAAACCAGCAATTCTCATTTTGGCGATCGTAAAATGGAACTGGCGATCGTAAAATGGAACTGGCGATCGTGAAATGGAACTGGCGATCGTAAAATGGAACTGGCGATCGTGAAATGGAACTGGCGATCGTGAAATGGAACTGGCGATCTTTATGCACGTCAACCAATCTGTGAGTTAGCTTTAAAGGTAAAGGGAGCATTCGAGTAGTTCCCCTAAAACCAGATGTGGCTAACTTGCTCGCTCTTTATCTCGAAGCTAGAGAAAAATCTGGAGAAGTTCTCAAACCAACAAGCGCGATGTTTATCAGTCTTTCTCCCAACGTCACGGGTAAACTTGAGAATCGCTTGACTAGAACCAGTATGCAGCCCATCGTCAATCACTATTTAGAAGCGGCTAGGCTCAAGCACAGTTCTAACCGTACAATTACAACACACGGATTGCGCCATACAGTGGGTTATTTACTTCAAACTGCGGGTAAACCTTTGAGAGTGATTCAAGAATTTTTAGGTCATCCCGATCCAAGAACTACCGCTATCTATGCTCATATTGCTAGTTTGTGGTCTGATAATCCCATCACGAGTATCAATATTTTTGTTTAAAATTTTCTTATAAGTAAGATAGATACTAATAGTAAGCACAGAAATATAATAGGTAAAAATTATATTTTTATTTGGAGATCGGCGTTATATTCAGGATGATTGATTTCTATTACTTTATTAATAGAACTGGTTCCACAGGCTATGATACGTGCGATAGTTTTTTATTTAAAAAATATTTATTCCTAAGTAAAATCTTGGCAATGTAAAGAATTATAAATTTTGCAGGTCTGGTTTGATTTTTTAGTTATATTTAGTTTGATATTTTAGTACTAATAGTGTTTTATGCCTAGATTAGAACAGAATCCAATTACTAATAATGAATGGTTTACTCCTAATTGGCTTATTGACCAGATAAGAGATGATTTTTTTAAATCTGTATTAGATTTAGACCCAACATCTTGCGAGGTTGCTAATAGAAATGTTAAAGCAAAAAGGTATTTTTCTAAACAAAATACCTGTTTAGATAAACCTTGGGTAGCTAAAAGTATTTTTATGAACCCACCATATAAAAAAGAAAATGGTTTAGGTGTTGAGCGTTTTATTGATAAGTTAATCTCTGAAATCGAATTAGGTAATGTTGGTGAATCTATTCTTTTAGTTAGGGCTTCAACAGATACGAACTGGTTTTTAAAATTAGTGAGTATTGGAAAAATTGCTTTTTCTCATGGTCGTGTAAATTTTATATCTAGTAATGGTTTTGTAGTTAAAGACAATTCACCTTCAGGTCATTGTTTAATTTACGTGCCTGGTTATTTAAACAGAAAAAAAGAATTTATTCAATTTATTGACCGTTTAATAATTCCAAAAAAAACCTCGCCTAAGAAATTCTTTTTTCTGGATAGTGAAAATATTTCTAAAGTAACGAGGTTATCTGCTTAAATAGTTCAGTTAAATGTGAATGTTACTTGTCTTAGCGGAGAAAAATGTGACATTCACATAATATATTCTATATTACTTTTCCATTTCTTTGATAGCTATATATGGTTGGATTTTTTCTATTTCTTCACTTTCTTTGTCTAAAGTATTATATAAATCATATCTAACTTGTAAATTCATCCAAAAATCTGGTGTGGTTTTAAAGAATTTAGATAATCTTAAAGCTGTACTAGTTGTTATTCCCCTCCGACCATTAATAATTTCATTTACTCTTTGATATGTTGTTAATATACCTTCTGCTAATTCTCTTTGATTCATACCTAGTGGCTCTAAAAAGTCTTTTAGTAATACTTCACCTGGATGTGTTGGCTGTCTTTTTGTAGGTACTCTTACCATTGTTAATTACCTTATTTAATAACATTTTCTAATTTTTAATCTGTGTACTAGCTTTTTCACTGTCAATTGTTTTTGCTACTGGTAATTTTTCATTTAAATTTTTATAAGTAACTATTAAACTTTCAATCGCCTCCTTAGCATTTTCTAATGCTTCATCATATGTATCACCGTGTGTACGCCAATAATTACCTGGGAAATCTGGTAAAGCTACTAAATAACAATTATCTTCGTCAGACCATTCGATGTGTATTCTGTATTTATACTTATCCATTTTGTTTTCCTTGAATTATTTCAATTGCTTTAAAAACATCATTTTCTTGATATTTTTTGGCATCATTACCGTCTTTTCCAGCTAATGTTAATTTTCCAGGATATAGAGGATGTATCCAGTTAGTATGACTACCTTTTCCTGATATTTCTATAAAACCTGCTTTTCTTAATAGAGTTTTTAATTCTCTAATCTTTTTAGGCATTATTTATGTGTAGAATGTATTTCTTTTTCTACTGAATATCTAATTTGAGCAGATATAGAACGCTCATTCTCTTCAGCATATTTTTTTAGTTTTTCGTAAAATTCTACCGTCATACTAATATTTATTCTTATTGTTTTTTTATTAACAACTATTGTTCCGTTAAGTCCAGGCTTAAACCTGTTTATAAGAGATTTTTCAATCTCTGTTAACAAAGAAGGATCGCTGACTTCTAGATAGGCTATTTTTATATCATTTAACCCTTTTAATTGATTTTCTCTATGATGATTGTTCCATCTATTTTTTAAATTATTTGCTTTTCCTATGTATTGAACAATACCTAATGAATCGAGCGCAAAATATATTCCAGATTTTTCAGGTAGTTTTTCTTTATCTCTTAAATGTAAAGTGGGAAGTGTGGTTAAATTGATTTTTTCAGGTTTAATCATTATCTAACTCTTCTTTTTCTAATGCTTTTTCAGCCCATAAAGCCATTTGTGCTGAAAACGATCTTTTTTCTTTTTCGCTATATTTTTTTATTCTTTTTGCAAGGTTCTCTGAAAGAGATATTGACTTTTTAACCGTTTTTTCTTCACTCATTACATTCCTACTTATTCCTACTCTTATATCATAGCCCGAGTAAGATTTTATAGCAATTAGTAATACTTGGTAGGAATGAATAGTATAATATTTGAGTGTGAAAAGATGATTCAATCTAAAACATGAGCGAAACAACAATAGTAGATATGGTTCGTAGATCGGGAATTAGCTCTGATGTTCTCGATCGCATTTACTCTACCTACAGCGACTCACCTAATCTTGCAGTAGAGCAGATATGTAAGTTTTTAGACTCGAAGCAATATACAAATAAAACTATATGTAAAACCGTCCTGCCAAAAATCAAAAAGTATTTAACATCTATTGGAGATTACCGCAAGAAAGGATGGGGTTTAGAAGTGGTGGATATTCTCTATTCCAAATACAACCCCACTATTAAAGCGATTAATACTGAATACGATCGACTAGTCAATCCAGAGAAAAAAGCTCGAGTCAGCGACTTGAACACGGACGCGATCGTAAATTGGGCTATCGAGACTCTTAAGAACGATGACAGGTGGCATCGAGTTTCTTTAGCCTTGGCTGTTGTTAGCGGTCGGCGCATGGTGGAACTGCACGGAGAGAATCGCCATTTTGAGGTTGGGAACGGAATAATAACCCCAATAGTAAACGGTAGAGCGATCGATAAATCATACCAATTCCCACAAACTTTAGTTTTTACTGGTCAAGCAAAAACCAAAAGTAAAGACGACTTGAGTTTTCAAATACCCCTCCTTTGTGAACCTCAGTTATTTCTCGAGCGCTGGAATAATTTACCACCAGAAAGATTAAATCTCGACCCAACAATCGTAAATAAGCGAGTATCTACACTTATATCCAATGCCACTAAAAAGCTTAGGGCATCGCTAGGTATTAAGGCATATAAGGATTCTAGAGATATCTATAGCAACATGGTTATGGTTTACTTTGATAGCACCAATGATCTATCGGACAAAGAACGTGAAATATTGAAAGGTCACCTATTAGGTCACGAGATGAGAATAGCTACTTCAGAGCGATACGGAAAATGAAGCTTTTGTATATAGATAAAATGTCTTGACACTATACAAAAGCTTTTGTAAAATAAAAGTGTCAAGATTACTAATACACAAAAATGACCGATAAACACGATCGCCTTAATATTAGCACTCTACCTTCAGGTTACAAAGCTAAGATAAGTAGCAAAGCTAAAGAACTTGGAATAAATCAAGGTGAATTGATTGCTAAAATGTTCGATACTTTTGAAAAAATGGAACAATTAGAAGCTGGTCAAAATGGACAAGTTGTAATAGGAGAAATTGAAATAAATAATTTTGGTTTTAAAGAAACTTCCGATATTAAACAAGTTAAAGATGCGCTCGTTAATAGTGGTTTGACGCTTCAAGATCTAGCTAGAGAAGGTTTATTGTGGCGCTCTCGATACATAAATGGTATTGCCAAAAAGCAATCTGAATTTGAAAAGATGGAAGAAGAGGGTACATTAAATAAAACCACTGTCAAAGGTTCTGCTGACTACAAGATTGAAAAAGCTATACAAGCAATAATAGAACATAACGATAAGCAGACTGAAAGAAATAACAAAGTTTATATCAGTAAAGGTATGGTGTTTAAATTAACAGGAAGCAATAGACAAACAATAAGTAAGTTTTTTGACAATCACAAATACATAGAGGAGCATAATAACAAACACGAACTTGAAGAAGCTGATAATAGAAAAGGTAAAGGTGTTGATTTTAAAGAATTAATTGGTATTGATAGTTAAATGAATTGTAAAGTCTGTAACAGCGAGTTGCAGACTGACATAGATAACAAAATCTTGTCAGGCTGTAGCTATAATGAAATTTCTAATTGGTGTCGCGAGCGCGGTTTCAAAATCAGTCCCCCGACCATTAAAAGACACGCGCTCTCACACTTACAAAATCCTAAAACCAAGATAGTTGAAGGCGATCGAGAGGGGACAAAACTAGTCAACTTCGATGCTTACTGCAAATCTCTAGGATTATCTCACGAAGATTTTGAAAATTTAGAAGAAAATTTAGAAAAAGTTATCTATGGTTCTCAAAAAGCCATATCTATCATACTTTTCAAAAATTTGGCTCTGGTCAATTATAAGTTATCTCAAAACTTAAATGATCTCGGTTCTTATCCGATGGAACAGATTAAAGGTATGCGCTTACTTTTTGAAATGTATACGAGATTGTTAGGTCTGGAAATGATGGTTAATGAGAATAAGGCTATCCAATATCTTGAGTCTTTAGGGCATCATTTTAACGGTTCAAAAGTCATAAATGTTGAGTCGGAAAATGATTAAAAACAAACTCAGCTTAAAGAACAAATCGAAAATATTCAAAGCTTCTCTTGAAACTAAAACATCTCCCATTCCCGAACGCTGGTCTGATTTCGCACCTCTGACAAAAATTCGCTCGGGTAACAAGATAGTTCCTTTTATTCCCTACGATTACCAAATAGAATTAGTCAAGCAAATAGAAACACATCCTACTACTGTAGTTGCTAAAACTCGTCAGTTAGGGATATCCGAGACTATTATCAATTTCATACTCCATAGAGCAATAAAATCTCAAGGTTATTTAGCCGTCGTCTTCTCTAAGAATCAGAGTGATACCTCTAATCTGGCTAAACGGTTAAGGCGATCGATAGAGTCAATATCCCATTTAACAAGTCTAAAAACTGACTCTCTAACTGACCTGGAATTTAATAATGGCGGTCGAATATTGTTTAGAAACAGTACTCCCAACGGTGCGCGCGGTCTTGAATCAGTGTCGGATATCCTGTTTGATGAATGTGCTTTTGTGCCTGAGATAGAGGAAATCTACAGCGCAACCATCCCAACGACTACCGCAGTTGGCGATCGAGCGAGGATTATACTCTTGTCTACTCCAGCTGGACAAAACGGCTTCTTTTGGCGCGTCTTATCTAACAACAATCGCGATCGTGATCTTCTCAAAATCTGCGAGGATATTAAAAATGAGCGAATAAAACCATATCAATACTGGGAAGATGATAATGGTTGGTGCAAATTTTTGCTTCACTGGAAAGCACACCCCATTTACTTCCAAAAGAAAGATACTTACTTAAATGACATTGAAAAGCGCTTTCAGTTACCTAAGAGTGTAATAGAACAAGAATATAACCTCAGTTTTACTCATTCTACTAGTATTGTCTTTCCTCCTGAGTTAATTCGTTCTGTTGCGATCGGAAAGTACGATCGGACTTTTAAACACGAACATTATACCTATTATATGGGGATTGATACGTCTTTATCTGTTGGTAAAGATTACGTTGTAGCAACTGTTATTCGAGAAAGTAAGATAAATGGAAAATTAGAACTTATTGATTTATATCGAGAAAATTCAAATACTTTTCTTTACCACCTCAACAATATTAAAACTTATATGCAAAAATATTATCCTATTGGTGTTTGTATCGAAATAACTGGTGCTGGTGGGGGTCAAGTCTATTTGGAAACTTTACAAGAAGATATGCCCGTATACAATTATCTTGCTTTTAAAACCACCACTTCAAGTAAGAACAATTTGATAAATCGTACCATCTTATATTTTGAACAAGGTAAATTTATAATTCCCAACGATCCAATAATTATAGATGAATATAATAATTTTAGACGGATTGATAACAGATTAGGAGCTTCACACGGTTACAACGATGATATCGTTATAAGTATAGGTCTAGCTTTAGAAGCTATAAAACTATACGAGGAATTATTTAATAAATACAGATCCAATCGTTTCTGATGAAGTTAGTTGAAAAATTAAACGCTTATTCTAATACCTCTACTGTTAAAAATTTTTCTTATCCTGCTTGGTGAAAGTTTAATATTTCTATATTTTGCTAATATTCTCGATAAATCTCTACTATTATAATCATTTTCTTTTTGTTGTTCTAATAAATATTCAAAATCTTCTTCTTTCCATCTAGGTTTTCTACCTCTAGACACTTTTTTTACTACTCTAACTTGACTGTTTAAATTGTGAATTGTGTTTTTTATATCTGTCACTTTATCTTTAGTTACATCTGTCATTTTTTTAATATCTAAACTATAGCAATATGGGATGATTTCTTTTTGTATAAGACCATCTTCCCATTTGTGAAAAGTATCATATATAGTATACTCTGAAATTTTCATAATTTCTGATATTTCTTTGACTTTATGTTCTCCATAGTAAAACCAAAACATAATATGTAATTGCACTGACAATTTAGTACCTATAGGTATTTCATTTTCAAATAAATAACCCAATAAATGACTTATAAGTACTTTATTTTCTGGTGTATCTATAATTTTTAATGGTAGTGACATATTTGAAAAATATCGCTTTTTATTAATTATGCCACATATTACGCCACATTAACTTACTTTGTCATTATTATGCCACCCTTTATATATCAAGCACTCTAGCCCTTATTCACTTCGAGTAAATTATGCTACAACTATCTATTTTTAGTTAACTATGCCATGCATTTTTTGAATGATTTAAGCGATAATAATCTACTTTTAGCTAATTAAGCCACTTACTTCGAGTAAATTAAGCCACAATAATCTACTTTTAGCTGATTATGCCATAAAAAATATATTTTTTAATAATTACGCCACATTTTAAGAATCTTAAATAAGAGCTTAAAACGCTTATATTGATGGCATAAATAAAAGACTAAGTTGTATAATGCGATCGTATATTGATTAAAAAAATAAGTTAGGAAAAGGTTCCTAACTTCATTTCGTAGCAATGAGAGCTACAACAATCTAATTGATGCAATATTTATTTTTTGCTTCGATTGATACTGGTTCCACTTGTTTGTTACACTTTAGGATCCTGTTGTTGCAGACAGAACTACTCGTGAAGTCAGCAACCCCATTATTACTACTTTTAGATTAACATTAGCTCTCAAAAGTTCGATTAATTTTCTGAACAGAATTACTACGAGATAGAAGAGGAACCTCTACCCAACACAAATAAGAGGTAAATCTCATGCTCAAAAATCCGTATGAGCTTGAAATAATTTCAATTCCTTTTGGCGATCGCACTCGTCCCGATCTCTCTTGCAGATTACGGGATAAGAAAACTGGAACCCACTACAAGCGCAAAAGGCGATCTCGAAGAGATCCGCGTAGCGGTGCGCAAATGAAAAATCAAAAAAGCGATAAGGGGATGTTGCCCATTAAATGGCGATCAATACCTCCCCTAAATTCATACAGGGATAAATATCGGTGTTCCTTTGATCCACTGAGCCATTGTTGCTTCAACTATGTAGACCCCGATCGTAATTAGGGCCGAATTAACTAGCGACCAATCGCCACTGAAGTCGCCTAAAAGCTCGTGGCAACAAAAAAGGATTCTACAAAAAGAGAATCCAAGTAAACAAAAGAAAAGTGAACAAAAATGATTAACCTACTTGAAATTAGCAAAACTTTAGCGTTAAAAGCTAAAAAGCTTCAAGAAAAGTGTTTGAGTCAATATCCTAAACCTCTAATTATACCTGCGAAAACCTTGAAAAAGCAGATACCCGATCTTGCCAAATTACCGAGCGAATTAACTCTTTTCCAGATGCTCAAACGAGAAAAAAGCCCAACGTTCAAAGTCTCTACAATAGCAGTTTATCAAAAAGATAAGGCTGTTGTAGTTGTGACTCCCGACCTTGAAGTTTTAGAAGATTTTGAGATTGTCAACTGGAAAACTGGTCTTGGCGGTCGGGTAACTCTCAAACACTCTTCTGGCATAAAACTAATTGCTGCGATCATATGCTCTTCAGACCATCTCAATCAGTTACAGATTGAAGATGAGAAATTTCTCGAAGGTGACGGAGAGCCACCGATCGAATATCTCAAAGCTATCCCACAACCAGAAACTCCTTTACACTCTCCTATCTTACCTCGTAACGAAATTTTAGAAGTTGTAACTACAGGAAGGAAAACCAAGCAATTCTCAACTCCTCTAGTTGACCTAAAAGATAGTGCTGGTAACGTTTACAGGGACGTAATTACCAATAGCGAGTTACAGCAATTGCTACTCGACTACGGTAATGGAGTCAAATTTGAGATTTTAGAGGTTCGAGAGTATACCACCGATAAAGACTCGAATACTCGTCATTACGTTGATATTTTACGAGTCGGTTCTGAAAACTTTAGCGATTTAGAAATCTAAAGCAACTAGGGAGCTATAGCACTAGCTCCCTTTGGTTTTTATTCACAATCAATACTTTACCGAAAGCATTAACTTATGGACATTATATTCCCAAAAGCTGCTAAAAATCAATACCTTTTTGATAAAGAAAAATCAATTGACCCATCAACAATACAAAAGGATTCTACACCCTTTGACATTACAATCCCATTGACGATAGATACTGAATTTACAGGGATGAAACGTAAAGGGATAACTGGTCAAGTTCGCGGTATTTTTGAACCAAAAGGCGAAATATTTGCTCATCCCGATCTAATCGAATTAGCTAAAGAAATCGGCAAAACAGAAGACGATATTAGACATCCTGTTTTTGATAGTGGTTTTATTGGGATCAATTATCTTAAATCTATAGGTGTAGATATAAAACTCAAAAAATTTTATGAATATCGAGATAAAGGTAATAAGAAAAAACCACTAAAACAAAATGGCTTACCTATACCATGGTGTGAATTTATCGTACTTAGTCATTATGCTCTAGCAGAACTTTTAATGATGGTCACAGAAGAATATAGACAAGATATCCTCGATCTTATCGAACATAATTGGCTGCGAAAAATAGAGCAAAATAAAAGAGTTAAAACAACTACTTATCACAATGGAAAACCTGTTAGTGAAAGTATTAAATTAAACTGGTTGGTTTATATTAACGGTAAAGCATTCAGAGTGAAACTTAGAATAGTAGATACTGTTGCTCTTCATGGAGTAGCATCTTATGCTGATTTATGCGAAACCGTGGGTATCGATCTAAAGTATAAAGATACTCTAACTCTTGAAGAAAAAAAGAATATGCACTTAATCTACTTCAATCAACCAGAGAAATTTGATAACTATGCATTAGGTGACTTAGAAGTATACGATATCTTATTCAACAATGCCGAATTATTTAGAAAAATCTATAAGTCTCTAGATATTCTAGAATATTACGAACCTCCTAAATTAACTATTGGAGCAACGATCGCGCAAATATTTAGATGCATAATATACAAATTATTTAATATTAGTCCCGAAGATAAAGAAGGTCAAAAAGAAATACTCAAGTTATGTTTTAAAGGTTCTGCTATTTACTATAAAGATATTGGTTACAGTACCGCAGCATTAATTGCTAAAGTTTTTGGCGGTCGGTGTAGAAATAATAGACCCACTACATCCTTTTTAAAAAAACTTTTAGCAGATCTAGATATTCTAGGTGCTTATGGAGAAGGTCAACGTAATCAAATATATCCCTTTGGTAATCCAGTAGTAGAACAATTTGACCCCAATTCAAAAATTAATCGCTTTTACAACCTTAGAGAATGGCTAGAACAAAGGAAATCGGGCAAGAAAGATTGTGAATTAGTACCAGGTTTATGGACTGCGATCGTAAGCACTAAATATACTATTCAAAATAATACTAAATACTACAGTAATTTAAAAATAGAGCAGGATTTTCTATCTTCATGGTTTGGTTTCAAAATTGAAGAAATTAGAGCAATGCCTACTGACTCAGAATGTTTTGAATTAGAGATTAAACCGAAAACAGGACAAGTCAAAATATTCAATAACCAAGTTGTAAACGGTGTAATAAACCACGATTTTATTCAATGGTTATACAACATATGTACACCACAACAAAGAAACGAATTATTAGACAATCTTTATATTAATACTGCTGTTTACTATCCTGCTTATAGCCGCGTAAACTCTCCACAAGAGCTATTAGAAAAAATAAGTAAACATAAAGGAGAAAACACTACAACATCCAAAAAACGCAAAAAAGTTAACTCGGCAAGAGTTGAATCAATTAAAGAAGAGCATTCCTATTGGTACGGTATTAATTTGGGTGAGCTACTAATTAACAATCTACTAGCTTGGAGAAAAATATATCCTAAATACAATGAAGACGGAAGTAGAAACCCATTAAACACTCTATACAAACTGTGTGTAAACACTCTTTATGGTATCTTTGTTTCTCCTTATTTCGATATCGGTAACGTAATTGTGGGTAATAATATCACCGCTAGATGCCGCGCACTTGCTTGGTACATGGAGAAAGGTCTATATGGGGTACAACCTATTACTGACGGGTGTGTTTTCAGCTTATTAGAACTTGTTTACCCTCTAAAACAAAATAGAAGAATAACCGCTAACAATGTAACTAATTTATATCGAGAAATATACCCAATAAAAAGACAAATAAAACTAGCACCTATTAATAATTTAGATAATATCCATATTTACTGGTACAAACATTTTTATCGAGATAAAGGTAAAATAAAACAAAAATATGAAGCAGTACTAAAAATATACAAAGATAACGAAGTTACTTACATAGGTCATCCTAAAAAATGGATTGATAATGTTTGCATGGAACATCTAAAAAATATTTTTCCTAATGTGGATGTTTTACACGCAAATAGCACGAGATTAAAAGTAGAAAAAACCAAAGATGGTAACCCTTTAATATCTTACGAAAATAGAATTGGTCAATTTGAATTCGAGACAAAAGGTATTTATACAGAAGGTTTTTTTCACGGTAGCGCTAATTACTGTTTAATTAGTCCAAACAAACCTAACATAGCCGCACGTAGTTACGAAAAGAAAAAAGAACACGAAACGATCGAAGAAATTGATAATGAATTTACAATAACAAAGTACTATGAAAATATCAACCCTGCTGAAAAATTTCTGTTTTCTTTCCAAAATCCCTTTAATATAACACGAGCTAAAGTTTTTAGAAAAACTGGAATATTAAAAATAAAAGAGTACAAAAAGAATCCTGAAAAATGGCAGAAATTAGGTTTTGTACCTGGAGATACTATTTATAAAATCGGTTTACTTCGAGAATTCAGTCTCTCTCAATTAACCTTTCTAAATCTGAATCAATACCAACAAATTGAAAAAGAAGTTGCTCGCAATAAGCGCTATTACAACCAATCTTATGAAGGTTATTTTATTAACAATGACGGTACGCTTAATTTCCAAGACATGATTGAAACCATCGATCGTATCATAGCTAGTGGCGCTACTTCTATCAATAAAGTATTAGATAAAGACAGACATCGAACCCGCAACAAAGATATTAATCATCCTGAATCTCGCTCTTATCTCCATATTAAACGTGACCTTTTTAACCTCTCTTCTAACGATGATAACTCTTTAGATTCTGATTTTATCGATCACCAACTATTAATTGATGAAAACGACCTCGTTTATTGCTTCGAGGAATATACCCAAGATGAAGTCAATTTGATTAGTGAAGGTGTTGTTTTTGAAGGTGAACTTGAAGACGACCTATTCTAGTCCCTGAAAGCGTTAGACCATGTAGTAAGTATTTATACTGTGTTACAAGTGTTGATTTTCGACACAAAGCCATTGACTTATCACAGCAAAAAAGACCTTTAGTTTATACCACTAAATGAATAGAACCCGATTTTCTTAAAAAAATGTGTCGAACTTCAACAACGCTAGAACAACGCAATTTCAAGTGGTTTAAAAAGTCATGGCGCAGAACAGAGTAAGTAGGGGTTGCGCCACTAGTTTGTCAAGGGTGTAATATGAATTTTTTTCTCTCGTTTAAATAGCCGTGAAGATGCCTCGATATCCATTTTTGAGTAGAGCATCATAACTACTGGTTTCAACTCGTTATTTTGGCTTCTAATGGCTGGTGATGAAATCTTTTCTTTATATATGTTCCAGCCCTTTTCGACCTTTTATTTTTGTGTTTGTTATGATTGCATCCTAAATCCCTTATAGCTAAAAGACCCCGCTAAGATTTCCCACTTATGGGATACACCGATTTTTCTACTTATCACCCTGAAAACAGTTGTAACCTTTGCCCTGTATGCGATTGATTCAATCTATCAGTAACTCACAGGATTTTCAATTAATATATGAAAAAATATCAAACTAACAGTAACTCGTGATTTATAGAATAAAAAATTATCCAAAATCCATTTTTAATCTATCAATAACTCTCGATTCACTATCTCTTGCAGTTCGCGGGTTACGATTTTTTTGGATGCGGTGGATGCAATTGATGCGCTGGATATGTTGAATTATGCCGGTTTTAGCCCCTTAAACCTGGTAAGTAGTCGGACAGAATTAATTATCCATTATTGTTGCGGTAGGTTATCGACAGGGGTCCAATAATTCTATTTTTATAGAGGGAACCCTTTTATAGCGATAAGTTAATGGGGTCGGGACATAATTATAAGAAAAAGGGTTCCCTCTATAAAAATAAAGACATATGCACGGGGCAAGGGTTTGAGGGTCTGAAGAATGTCCAATTAATTTTGTCTAGGTACTTATTACTGTTCTGGGTTAGTCGGGTTAGATTTAAAAACCACAAAACACCCCCGACTTTAAAGACTTTTAGCCATTTGTTAAAAATAGAAATTTACTGACAGTTATAAAAAATATTTTTAACACCATAAATATAATTCTTAACTGTTATATTTCGGTGCTTACTATCAGTAAATATCTTATTTATCAGAAAATTTTAAACAAAAATATTGATACTCGTGACAGGATTGTCAGACCACAAACTAGCAATATGAGCATAAATAGCGGTAGTTCTTGGATCCGCATGACCTAAAAATTCTTGAATCACTCTCAAAGGTTTACCCGCAGTCTGAAGTAAATAACCCACAGTATGACGCAATCCGTGTGTGGTTACAGTTCTATTTTCGCTGTGCTTGAGTCTAGCTGCTTCTAAATAGTGATTGACAATCCGCTGCATACTGGTTCTAGTCAAACGATTCTCAAGTTTACCCGCGACATTGGGAGAAAAACTGATAAACATCGCCCTGCTAGGTTTAAGCTTTTCTCCAGAGGATTTTCTTGCTTTGATATAGAGAGCGAGTAAGTTAGCCACATCTGCTTTTAGGGGAACTACTCGAATGCTCCCTTTACCCCTAACTCTTATGCCTACTTTATCCTTACGTCTAATCACATCCCCAACATTCAAGCGATATAGCTCGATTTGGCGACAGCCTTGAACCACCATTAAAACGACCAGCAAGCGATCGCGCAATTCTTTCACACTAGAACCAGTGGGAAGTGAATTAACAAGCTGCTGTGCTTCATCCAACTCTAGGTAATTATTACGGGTAGCTGGATCGCGACGTTCTGTCGGTGGCTTAACTCTCAAAGCGGGGTTAACTGGTAAAATCCCCCTCGCTACAGCTATATCGAATATGCGCCGTATGACCGTTAGTTTCAAGGCTATAGTAGCTACTTTTAATCCTTGCGCCACCAAATAACCACGATATTCCTTAATCTGGTTTTCTCCTAGCTGAGTAATATCGAGTCGCTGGCGATCGCACCAAGAAGCAAAAAGCTTAAATTGTTGGCGATAAGTTTTGACCGTATCTGGTGAAGCATTGCCGTTAGCGATTTCTGATGACAGTATTTTTGAGAAGGGACGCGGTAAAGATAAATCGTGGTGGTATAGGTCAATAGAAGTAGACATCGAGGTTTTGGTAAGGTGGGATAATCAAATTTATCACACTTTAACTGGTGATCAAAGCGCACAAAGTATAACGATTTTTCGATATAAAACTATCAATAGGCGATCGAGGAAAACCTTTTATACTCTCGATCAGAGCGACTACACACAACTATATTGGAAATCTTTAAAATCAGTTAGATCAATACATAGATAAAATATGTCTGTGAATGCTACTCATTTGTCTCCGCTAAGACAACTGACATTCACATATGACAAAACTATTTATGGTGACAGCATAACTTACTCTAGAAAGTAAAAATTTTTAATTCACCTTAACCATCTTAAAATACCCAAAAACACTATGAAAGAAAAAACCAAGGAAATTATTTTAACCACAGCTGTTTCAGCACTATTCCCATTTGCAGTTGATACTCCAGAAGTTTTAGGAGCAAATGCAATTCCAGTAAATCCAGAAAAAATACCAAACACTATAGAAAAGGTAATACAAAAAAATGTCAAAAATAAAATTCAGTTGAGACTAATATCAAAAGCTATAAAAAAAACAGCACAAACAACAAAAAATAATTATGTAAGAGAAACCGCATATCAAGTAGAAGAATTAATGAATAAAAAACATATACAAAAAGATATAGCAATTTTAGAAGAACAAGTGGATATTGAACCAATAGATGAAGCAACTGATAAGATTAAAGACTTTATTGCTTCAGCTGTATTTATTGCAATGGCTACAAAAATATTTGACATAAATATTTATTGGACAAAAATAGATATTGAACTTAAAGAATTAATAAAGAAAATAATTCATAGAAACGATAAAGAAAACGTAGAAAAAATTAATAAACTAAAAAAAGAAATACAAACAATAGAAATTCCTGAAAAGATAAGAGAAAATAGAAGTGAAATAGCATTATATATTCGTAAAATAAATAATAATCAACAAAATAGCCAAGAAATAGTAGGTGCAGCACTATCAAGTTTTTTATTACTTAATAATACAGCTATTGAAAGCTTTGCAACTGAAATTGAAAAACAAACACCATACATTGTTCCAGCAATAGAATCTAGACCAGAATTATTAGTTGAGGCGATACTAAATAACCGTTCTTTTAAAGAATTACAAGAAGAATTTAATAAGAGAATTAGAAAAACTATAGGTGAAGGTGTAAAAGAAGCAGTGCTCAAAGAAATTGAAGAATGTCCAGTCACATTTAAAATTAGTGAAATGGATCATTTTTTCAAATGTAAAGGAGAAAATCTTAATAATATAATAGTTACAGCATTTAAAGACCCTGAAGAAATAATTTTATATTTGAAAGATAAAAATTCTAAGGAAGTAGAAATTCCCGAAATAGGAATCAATTTAAAAAAATACCCTAATATACTTATTTCAAATATTTTTCATATGTGTAGATGTTATAGAGAACATGAAAGATTAAATGATATAAGTTATTTACAAAATTATAATGACTTTAGAATAGAAACTTTAAAATATTGGAAAGAGTTTATAAATACCACCACTAAGCCCATGAAAAATGCCTAATTAGCTGTCCAAAAGTCATAAATTGTAAAACCCAATACCTAAACCTAACTCGTCTTAAAATCGATTTTAGATGTCATAGAGAAGATTTTGTGACAGTCATACCATCAGAGAAAAATTTAATCTTCACCGATCGCGATCGTTAGCACTAAATCTCGCATTTCTCACAAACAGATTAGTGACAACCTACGGCTCTGATGGGGGTTATATTTCAAGTGATTGCCAGAAATAACAGACAGTAATGAGTTGCTAGTAAAATTCAGGATATCGGTGTTCAAGTTTTTCGCCAACTACCGATATATCAAAACGAGCTGAGCTGGTAGTGTTGCAGATATATTGATCGATTTTTGACGTGATCGGGAGCGTGGAATCTTGCGATTGCCTATTTGGGAGTTGCTCGGATGCAAGGTAGAGATCGCACTTTTGCCGTCGAGAGTTATTTTGTTGCGATCGCACCGCTACGCGGATCTCGGAGAGATCGAACATAGTCAGCAGTCGGAAAACAGGCTGAGGCGCGGGAGTTGCTGGTGCGCTTGTGGGTGGAGTTGCTTGGATGCGATCGATGCGCGGATAATATAACAAACTGTTCGTTATTTATCGAGCGCATTTTTGGGGGCGATCGATTCCCACAATCTCCCACAGTGGCGCGGGAGTTGCTGGTGCGCTTATGGGTGGAGTTGCTCGGATGCGATCGATGCGCGAGAAACAATACGCTACGGTTAGAAAATTTTTATTTTTTCGAG
>JASJDA010000133.1 GCA_030065755.1 Prochloraceae cyanobacterium
ATGTATCAAGCACGGTTTTGGAGAGCAGTGGAGAGGGCGACCTCTTCACTGACTTTAATACTGGATGCGACGGGGAGTATTGGTTACATTACTCTAGTTGGCACAGTAAGAAGCAGAAAGCTAGCAACGCGCAAGGTGTTAGAATCTCCCGTTAAACCGCGCTAGCGGTTAACGGCGAGAGTATGTCAAAAGCGATCGAGCATAATTTATATAAGTAGCCATGGCAATTAAAAGATTTTCTGACTCAAAAAGTTCTCCCTCAGACCCCCCTAAAAGAGAGCAAAAAGCTCAAACTAATCGTAAATTTCCCAAAAAAACTGCAGATGAGAAACAGCTACTAACAGCAACCGCGACTGATGAAGAAAAAATAACAAATGAAGAAAATATTCGTCCTCATCGCCTAGAAGACTATATCGGACAAAAAGATCTCAAAGAAGTTTTAAAAATTGCCATCGTTGCTGCCAAAGCCAGGAAAGAATCCTTAGATCACCTATTGCTCTACGGACCACCTGGATTGGGAAAAACGACTATGTCGCTGATTTTAGCCTCAGAAATGGGAGTAAACTGCAAAATAACTGCTGCACCTGCTCTAGAGCGTCCTAGAGATATTACGGGAATTTTAATTAATCTCAAACCTGGAGACGTCTTATTTATTGACGAAATCCATCGTCTCAACAAAATGGCAGAAGAGTTACTCTATCCAGCGATGGAAGATTATCGCTTAGATATTACGATCGGTAAAGGTCCTAGCGCTAGAACTCGCAGTATTGAGCTGCCCCCTTTTACATTAGTAGGAGCAACAACTAAAATTGGCGCTTTAACTTCTCCTTTGCGCGATCGCTTCGGTATTATTGAAAGACTGCGCTTTTACGAACCTGAGGAACTGACCGAGATTATTTTGCGCACCGCTTCTATTCTTAAAATAGCGATCGCCCCAGAAGGTGCAGAAGAAATTGCTCGTCGATCGCGGGGGACTCCTAGAATTGCTAACCGCCTCCTCAGAAGAGTTAGAGATTACGCCCAGGTTAAAAAAGAAGAGTTAATTACCGAAGAATTAGCAACAGAAGCAATGGAGATATATAAAGTAGATTTTAAAGGTCTCGACTGGACAGACCGTTTAATATTAAATGCGATTATAAATCAATTTAAAGGGGGGCCAGTAGGTTTAGAAGCGGTAGCTGCAGCTACTGGAGAAGATGCGAAAACAATTGAGGAAGTATACGAGCCATATTTGTTACAAATCGGCTATCTCAACCGCACTCCCAGAGGTCGAGTAGCTACAGAAGATGCATATGAACATCTGGGTTATTAAAAAATAATTCCCACCCGTGGGTGTAATAGGGTGGGTTCTTAAAAATAATCTGCTTTTTTTAAAATTTATTAAGTATTGCCTTCATTTTTTGAAGTTTGGATGTAAAGAATTAGAAGAAATACTACGGGCACTAAAACAAATAAAATAGTTGCTACGAAACCAAGATCGTTACTTTGCATTGAATAATCGCCTCTTATCTATACGAATGTTTCTTATTTAGCGGTATTTTGCCGCACTAGTAAATAGCCATAGGATAAAGCTATGCTTTACTTTCCGATATGGCTCATATTGCTACTAGCGCTATAAATATTATCTCATGTTTTGGGATAGTGGGGATTTTAATCTCCAACTAGTTTTCGTCCCTCTTCTAAGAGATGCAAAGCTTTTAACTGTTACATTCTTTGTAACCGCTTTTACGAGAAATTGACCGCGTAAATTGGAGCTATGGTTTACTCTTAACACTTACAGGGCCATTTACTAGAGTTTGACAAGCTAAGCGATAAGTATCGGGTTTTCTTTTGAGCTTTCTTTGTTCAAAATCTGTCTTTGGGGAGAGATTGTGCATACCCTCGACAATCTCAACAATACAGGTACCGCATTGGCCGCATCCTCCGCAGTTGGTCAGTTTACCTTTAAAAGTATAAATATCTATGCCATTTTGCAGAGCTTGTTGCCTTAAGTTTGCACCATCTGCAGCAACTACTTCTTTATTTTCTTTAACAAACGTAATATTAGCCATGTGCCCTCCTTTTGCCTTGTCTCTACTTATAATATTAAGGAATGATACAAAATTTTGCCTCAAGCAAAAGCTGACGAAATCGGAGGGAATAGGGAACGGGGAAGGGGGAACATTAAAACGGAAGAGGTTTGGGAGAGCTATAAATCCTCCTCCTTTGCAATTCACTGTTACCTGTTGCCTATTCCCTGTTCCCTTTAAAAACCAACTAAGGCTTTTGGAACAAGCGGCTATCTGGCAAATTGCTAACTTGCCGTTGCAAAGTATTGAGGGACTGATTGTATTCGGTAATTGCTGTGAGAAAGTTTCCTCTAGCCTGGGTTAAATCTCTCTGAGCATTAATCACCTCTGTTTGGGTACCGACACCAGCTTGAAATCGCAAGCGAGCCAGTCGCAGATTCTCTTCAGCTAGTTCAATGCCTTTTGTTGTAGTTTCAATATTTTCTTTGTTTGCTTGCAGGTTAAAGAACCCTTGTTCGATATTGAAACGAATTGAGTGGCGCTGATCGGCAAAATTAAGTTCAGCTAATTCAATATCCTTTTCTGCTCGCCGTGCTCGGGCAATGGCTGCACCCCCGTCAAATAGTCTCCAGTCGAAAGTTAATGCTGCGGTGTAGCCGTCGGTGCCATTAAATTCATCTCTAAGATCGTCGAGAATATCATAGGTGAAACTGAAACCAATTTGAGGTCTGAGAACCGAAAGTGCAATCTCTCGATCTTCGTCGGCGATTTCTCTGTCTAGAAGTCGCTGTTCTAACTCAGCTCGATTTTTGTATGCCAGAACAATGCTTTGCTCCAAATTAATATTCCAAATGCCAGCCTCTTGAATCTCATCAGCAGCTGCTAATTCTACTTGCTGACCTACGCCTAGGGTTTGTGCCAACTGCCGTCGTGCTATCCTTTGCCTAGCGATCGCCCTAGTCAAAGCTTGCACGTTGTTAGCTAAGTCAACTTCGGCCTGTAAAACGCTGGATCTGGTTCCCAATCCTGCTTGTTCCAGCAATCGGGCATCCCGTAAACTCTGTTCGGCATCCCTTACTGATGCTTGCTCAATTTCCACCCGAGCGTCGGCGTTTTGTAATATGTAGTAGTCATCGGCTACGTCGAAACGAAGGTCGGCACTAGCTATTTCTATATCATACTCTGCCCTACGCACTCGAAGTTCCGCTTGTCGGATCAGCGCTCCCCTCCGTCCTCCAGTGTATATATCGTAGTCAAATATTAGGTCCCCAGTTAATCGCTCGCTAACAGTATCACCAAGGTTAGCCTGTTGATTACTTAGTGCTATCCCTCGATTAGTCAGTTCTATTGAAGACGAATCAACGATTCGATAATCGAATCCCAAGTCGAGAGTGGGAAATAGGGCTGCCTGTTGTTCTCGCAAGTCTGCCTGAAAGCGTTCTAAAGTTACTCTAGCTATTTTTAACTGCTTATTATTACGCAGTGCTATTTCAGTGGCTTGTTCGAGGGTAATTGCTCTAACTTTTTTGACCTCAACTTCTTCGGGTTCGGTGGGAAAAAGCAGGGGATTTGCACTTGGGTCTAGCTCTTCTGTATTAGTTATTCTGGTGAATGGCCCAGGAGTTTCTTGAGGAGTTTCTTCAGGAGTTTCCCTAGGAGTTTCCCGATCGTCATTGGTTGGTTCGTCCGAATTCATTTGGGCTATTTGTGCAACTAAACGATCGTATTCAAAAAGCCCATCTAGGTCGTTTTCGGAGAAAATCTCTACTTCACTAACAGCTAAGGGTTCTGACTTAGTGTTGTCTTTGGCTCGATCGACTGAATTTATTGCTTGTGCATTAGCTGCTATCCCATAGGCGAGGGCGATCGCCGTACCTGCACTAGCAGCCATCAAATGACGAAAAACTAGCATCATTTATCAATTCAATTTCTATCAGTGGCTAATTGTACGGCTATCTCGTGACCATCTGATAAAATAAGATTTAAAAATTGATAAGTTGTAGTAAGAGCTAAACTAATTAAACCTTTCTCTATCGATCTGGCAAACAGTTCGCGATCGCGCCAGATAGATTATACAGCGCAGTTCCCATCTAAATTTTATCCTCTGTTGAAAACCAACTTAATCCTTCCTGCATCCATTTCTTCCATCAATAGTTCTAAAGCTTCATAATCTACATCAGAAATGTAGCCCATACGAGTTAACTCGTAATTAATTTCGTTTTCTATTTCAGGAGTCAACTGTTTGATATATAGTGCTTTTTCTACCTGTTGACGTATGGCGCGTGTCATTTCTTACGTTCTCACAGTTTTTTTGTATATAAGGTCATCTTCTGATGTTTTTGACCTATATAATATGACTAGTTTAACATATTGTTAGTGATTTATGTCATGATTCTATCTATTTGTGTGAGGAAGATTTTTATTGGTAAAAAAAAATACATTTGGCCCGCTTCTTGATAAAAAAAACACGTAACAAATCCGAAAACTCACTTTTCCATGAAGATTTGACAAAGTCAATACTTAAGAGTGGTCACTCAAAAAATTGCACATTATCTTCAAAGGTAAGGGTATAGATCGTGTTATTACGAATGATGAATAGGAGATAGAACCATGAATAGTACTTTAGAATTACAAAAAATTGCAACTATAGAGCCTAGCGGTCACATAAGTGCTGCTAATGTCAATGAGTTTCAAAGACAACTAAGTGATATTGCTCGATCTCACCAATATTCGGCACTTTTAATTGATATGAGTAAAGTAGAATTTTTAGATAGTGCTGGCTTAATGGTTTTAGTTAGAGCTTTTCGTGAAGCTCAAAGTTTGGGTAGAAGATTGAGCATATGCTCCGTATCTCCACAAGTTAGGATCATATTAGAATTGACCCAGCTCGATCGCGTATTTGAAATTTTTGAAAGTCGCGTGGCTTTTGAATCAGCAGTCAACTAAATATTACTCAAAAGCGCGATTGTCTATTTTGTAACCGATCGCGCTACTCTAAAATAAATTTTAAAAAATTTGTAACGCAGACAACAAGCGATCGCAGTTACTATCATAACAGTGGAGAGAGCGCAATAGGTATTGAGAGAGGCTAAAAAGCTGTTATGGCGATCGCGATCGACAAAATTATCACCTCAAACATAGCGAAACCAGCTCGTTATTTGGGTAACGAGTTAGGGGCAATTCGCAAGCCTTGGGATAGTGCTGAAGTCCGATGGGTATTGAGCTATCCAGAAGTATACGAAGTAGGTGCGTCCAATTTAGGACACGTGATTTTATACAATATTTTGAACGCTCAGCCCAGACAATTGTGCGATCGCAGCTATTTACCAGCACCGGACATGGCTGCTCAACTGAGATCTACTTCTACCCCTCTGTTTGCCTTAGAATCGAGACGCTATCTCAAAGAATTCGATATCATTGGTTTTAGCCTCAGCTACGAACTAGGAGCGACAAATATCCTAGAAATGCTCGATTTAGCGGGAATTCCCCTCACTTGGAGCGATCGGGCCAATACAGATTATCCTCTAATATTTGCAGGAGGACAAACAGCAACTTCTAATCCCGAACCCTACAGCGAGTTTTTAGATTTTGTAGCTCTCGGAGACGGAGAAGAATTGCTTCCAGAAATAGGTTTAATCGTAGAAGAAGGTAAAGCAGCAGGTTTGAGTAGAGAAGAATTATTGCTGGATCTCGCTTATGTACCTGGGGTATACGTACCCCAATTTTACGATATGGCAGAAGACGGTTCCATACATCCGAACCGAAAAGAAGTCCCAGCGCGAATATTACGCAGGGTAGCAACTCCTATACCTGCCTATTCTATCGGACCAGTTCCCTATATAGAAACAGTACACGATCGCTTGACTGTAGAAATTAGAAGAGGGTGTACTAGAGGATGTCGTTTCTGTCAGCCAGGAATGTTGACACGTCCTGCCACAGATGTAGAACCAGAAAAAGTAGTCGAGGCGATCGAACAGGGAATGCGCGCTACTGGTTATAATGAGTTTTCCCTTCTTTCCCTCAGTTGTTCCGATTACCTCGCTCTTCCAGCAGTGGGTATGGAAGTCAGAAATCGCCTCAAAAACGAAAATATCTCCCTATCTCTACCTTCTCAAAGAGTAGATAGATTTGACGAAAATATTGCCAATATTATCGGCGGAACCCGCAAATCTGGGTTGACTTTTGCTCCCGAAGCAGGTACTCAGAGGATGCGCGATGTGATTAATAAAGGATTGACTAACGAAGAATTACTCCGAGGAATTAAAACTGCTGTCGAACAAGGTTGGACTAAAGTCAAACTCTACTTTATGATCGGCTTGCCAGGAGAAACAGACGTAGATGTAGTTGGCATAGCCGAAACAGTAAAATGGTTGCGTCGCGAATGTCGGGAAATAAGTAAAAAAAGACTCAACTTTAACATTACTATCTCAAATTTTACACCAAAACCTCATACCCCTTTTCAATGGCATTCGGTATCAACTTGGGAATTTATTCGCAAACAAGAACTATTGCGTCAAGAATTTAGAGGCATGAAAGGGGTTAAAGTAAACTACACCGACGTGCGCATCTCCGCTATAGAAGACTTTTTAGGAAGAGGCGATCGCCGTTTAGCGACCGTAATTCGACGTGCCTGGGAAAATGGCGCGGGAATGGACTCTTGGTGGGAAAGTTTAAATAAGGCCTTTGCAGCCTGGTCAAAAGCGATCGACCAATCGGGGCTAACCTGGAAATATCGTCAAGTCGATCGAGGCGAATGGAACGTTTTTGCAGAAGATAGGGAAACTTCTCTACTAGATGCACCTTTACCTTGGGACCACATAAACTCAGGAATTGAAAAAAAGTGGCTCAAAGAAGATTTACAAAGGGCATTAGAAGCAACAACAGTACCAGATTGTGCGTTTGATGGTTGTTCTCACTGTGGCGTTTGCGGTACGGATTTCGGTCACAATATAGTTGAAACACCACCCCCAATTCCTGAATTTGATGGCGAATTTAAACCCAACCAGAACAAAGTACAGCGTTTTAGGGTATGGTTCGGGAAATTAGGAGAAATGGCATTAGTAAGTCATTTGGATTTAGTTAGGTTGTTCGATCGCGCTGTAAGAAGAGCTTCCTTACCGATCGCATTTACTGGAGGATATCACCCAGGACCGAGAATTTCTATTGCTAATGCTTTGTCTTTAGGATCGACCAGCAGTGGGGAAATCGCCGATTTTGAACTAACCCAAACAATGGATCTTTATGAGTTTCGCGCTAAGTTAGCGGCTCAATTACCCAAAGATGTTCCAGTATATAGAGTAGAAGAAGTAGATATAAAAGCACCCGCAGCAACTCGCTTGTTAGAAAAAGCACAATATTTACTTACAGTCGAAGCAACGGAGTCTGCAACCTTAGAACAATGGCAAGCTTGGATTGATGCTGTCAATGACTCTCAGGAAATAACTTGGGAAAAAACTACTAAATCTGGAAAGAAACAAACAATTAATCTGCGCGATCGGCTTTATGACTTGACAATTGAGCAAAAAAATGGTATTGAAGAAAATCGCGTAATGTTGCAATATGTGGGTAGTTGCCGCAATGACGGAACGCTACTGAACGCAGAAAATGTAGTGTATATGCTGGAGCAAGTAGCGGGTGTGGAGATTCATTTGTTAAAAAGTCATCGTCAGAAGATGATTTTGCTTGAAAAGTAAGCTCACCTCTGGCGGCTGAAGCGCGGAGGCTTTATAACAACAACGTGCAGAGTTTTACTTCTGACTTCTGACTTCTGATTTCTGACTTCATTGGTAATCAATTGCTTAACGACGTGAGGGGGAAGTCCCCACACTCCCTTTCTCGATCTTATGTAGCAAACATAAAAGAAATTAGTTTTTCTGAATTGCATAACAAAAGCGACCAATTATAGGTGGATTTTTTTCCATTAAATTAGTTGTTATAGTTTTTAAACCCCTTAAAAATTCAGACAAATTATGAGTTTTAGAACCATCTAAATTGCTATCTCTATTTGCTGTCCAACTCCACTCATTCCACCATTCTGGCTCTTGTAATTTTTTAGCGACTATATCAAAAGTAAATAAGTATATTCCTGGTTCTGGTAATTTGTCTGGTTGGATTGTACTGGTAAAACCTAATTTTCCTTGACCATTTGTTTGCTCAGTATTATCTATATTCCATTGACCAATCTTTATGGCTGATTTTAATGAGGAATCATCAGATTCTTGAAACTTTTTAGAATACTTATTAAAGACCCGAATGTTTGGTTTAAGAGTAATAGAACTAGTTTCTATTGGTAATGTATAGTTGAAAAGAGCTAAGTTGACCCTATTTTGAATATCAAATGTCTCTGTTTGTCTACTATAAATTTCCCATAGTTGACTCTTTTCATCTTGTGCTTGAACCTTGACTAAATTCTTATATTTAAGACTCCATTCTTTCGATCTAGCTTGTTTTTTTTGTGGTCCACTTTCTATATCTTTATCGAGATAGGAAATCTCTTTGACTACATTATTCGGAGAAAAAATTGCTAATTCACTTTCATTCAGTAAATTTTGATTATTATTAGATAAGTTTTCAAAAAAGCGATTAATGTCTTGATAAAGACCGATAAAAATGACATAGAATGGTCTGTTTCTATCGGTTGATTGTTGGTTAGGAAAATAAAATCTTTGTATCCTCCCTGATTGTTTCTGAACATAAACTGTCCCTCTAAATTCGCTTTTAATTGCCCAAATTCCTACTGCATATCCTTGTTGGTCTTTATTTAAGTAGGTTTCCTTGATTTTTTTCAGAAGTATCGTTACATCACCTTCAGCTTGATCTAGATCGGTAACGATCGCCAGAAGTGTATCTGTTTCTCCTGGAGGTGTAATAAACTCCTGAATTGGAACTGATATATTAGGAAATTTGGAATTACTCCCATCGTAAAATGATGGTTGCTGTGCTTTCTTAAAGTCACTGCGGGTAATGGATTTGCTGGAGCGATAGTATTTGGGTTCTGAAGTATTAGAGCGCAAACCACCGATGGAAAGTGTTCGATCTAAATATTTAAGAGTCTGTACATAGCGACTACTCCGATCGCTAACATATCCTAACATGGAGCTGGAACCATCTACCTTAATCTCAATATTTAGGGTATCGGATTGATTATTTACTAATGGTAAAGCGCAAGTAAAACTCTCCTTTACTGGACCTTTGAATATACTACAAGATGCTAAAACTAAAGAAGTTAAGCTCACTATAACTAGCCATTTTACTCGAATCATTGAATTAATCTTTAGGATATGACAAAATTAATGCTAGACCTATTACAACTTTACTTTAAAGGTGTCTAATCTTTATATAGAACGGCAAGCCGATCGTGACTTATATAATTGTTTAAGCCATGGAAGATATTCTTATATCCTGAGTCCACCAGATACAGGAAAGACTTATTTATTGTACCGAGTAAAATCAAAGCTTGAAAAAAAAGGGATTAAATGCGCTGCAATTTATCTTAAGACAGATCTAAAAAAAAATCCTTACATACAAAATTATTTAACAAAAAGTCACACAATTGATAGTGATACTCCTAATAATCCTCTGTTCAAGCTCACTAAAGAGTATTACTGGCAATATATTAGCGATTTAGCAAGTCAATTCGAGCTTTCAAAGCGTACAAGTTACACAAAGTTCAGACAAGAAAAAGAGAAAGATAATACTCAACTTCCTAACAAAGACCTTTTTCTTTATTTTATAGATAACATTTTGCTTAATGAAATCAATGAAAATGAAAAGATTGTAATTTTTGTTGATGAAATTGATGAGCTTCTTGATTTATGTTTTTTTCCTAAGAAATTTGCTGGGGATTTTTTAAACACAATTTCCAAATGCTATGAATACCGAGAAAAAGAGCATCCAGATCCGAAACACAAAATAAATAAATTCAATCGTCTCACTTTTGCCTTATTTGGAGAAACATCTCCCACCAGGGAAATAGTTAAAGATTACAATTTTAATTTAGATCGTCAGCAGCAAATAAAACTCGAAAGTTTTAAATTAAGTGATTTCCAAAAAAGATCGACCATAAATCAATTATCTGAGAAATATGATAACTGGGAAGTAGTAATTAGAAAAATATTAGACTGGACAAACGGTCAACCTTTATTTACTAATAAACTTTTCAGTTTTATCGTCGAATCCGATCGTAATTCTATCTCTAAAGATTCAGAAACAGAGATAAATGATAAATTAGTAAACTATTATGTAGGATTAAGTGAGGATATTGACAAACATTTAAAAAAAATCAGCGAGCCTCTTTTAGCTAAACCTGAACTGTCACAACTTTGTGAAAATATTTTACAACAACCCATAATTAGTGATATTGATAGGCTTCAAACACAAGATTTACTAGAAGAAGAACTAATTTCATTAGGATTATTTTTTAGAACAAGAAATAACTTATTAAAAGTTCACAACCTAATTTATAAAAAATATATTTTTCATTCAAATTGGATTAAAAAAAATAGATATAACTCACATTTTTTAATAAAAAATAGAACATATTTTCCAATGTCAAGTATCAACCCGCAACCACCAGAACCGCCAAAAAATCAAAATTCAAGATCAAATCAACCACAAAATCCTCCACAATCAACACCAACTGATTTACCAGGTGCTGCTAGCAATTTAGGTAACTTTTTTGCAGTTTTTAGCCAGGTATTTGGTATTTTATTAGCAGGAACAGGAACATACTCTATTGTGACTACTGGGTTGAGTATCACAGCAGTTTTGTGTTATTTGATAGCAATATTATTACTGATTGCGCCGCGAGTCAAAAATAGATTTATCGAAATAAAGGATAGAATCACCAGCTTTATTCAAAGACATTGGAAAGGATTCTTATTTGGGACCCTAGGATTATTAACATTAATACTAGTGTTAATAATAAGTTCCTTCAATCAAATATCAGTAATTAAAAACACAGCAAATAAGGCAAAAGATACCTTCTTCGATAAAGCAAAACAAATAGAAGGGTTAGAGGAAGCTATAAAAGCAGGAGATGACTTAAATAAAATCAATTGGATTAAATATGTTCCAATTCTGCACAATCAATTACCATCTTCTCCTATAACCAATTTACAAAAAATTATCTCATAAATCTATGAAGAAAATCGACTATCACCCGATCGCAATGAAAATATTACAGCAGTAAGTATCGATCGTGAAGGTAACACTATCGCTACGGGAAGTGACAAGGGAACGCTTCACTTGTGGCATATTTCAGAAGATTCAATTAAAAAAGAAAAAACTATAAAAACTAACCAAGGAATAATTTCCAGTTTAAGCTTTAGTTATGACGGTCAAAAAATTGCTACAGGAGGAGGATTCGGTTCAATAAAAATCTGGGATGTAGCAACTAAAAAAGAAGAGATAAAGTTACCAAAGCAAGACACAGCAGGTGGTAAAATTCGCAGTATTAGTTTTAGTCGAAACGGAAATTATCTTGTTGCAGGAGGAAGCAACAAGAAGGCATACCTTTGGGATCTTAAAAACTTGAATTTAAACAAGCGTCCTATAGAGTTAAACGTTGCTAACCCCCGTCAGGAAGTAACCTATATTTATAGCGTTAGTTTTAGCCCTAACAATCAAATTTTTGCTACAGCAGCAGGTAATGGTTTAGTTAACTTATGGAATATCGAAGGTAAACTAATTAAAAAAAATTCATACAATAAACAAGTTTTTGATGTCAGTTTTAATCAAAGTGGAACTAAAATTGCTGTAGTATTACAAGGCGGTTCTGTCGAAATTTTGGATTTAGAAAAAATTCAAAATCGAGAAAAAGACAAACTAATTAAGCGGTCACAATTCAGTATTTACGATAAACAATCTACTGGTTCATCGGATCAGAATCCTTTTTATAGCATTCGATTTGATGCCTCTGATAGCTTAATTATCATAGCTGAAGATCGAAAGAATCTTCAATATTTAGAATATTTGCCAGGGGAAGATAGACCTATAAAAAAAGTCAAATTAAATGGCTACGATCGATCTTCATCAAAAGAGATTAAAAGTGCTTTTTTTAATAAAAAGATAAATAAACTTATCACCACAGGTAATGAGAAAATAGCACGGCTTTGGAATTTAGATTCAGAGAAAAAAACAAAAAAATATTTTCAGACTCACCAGAATTCAATAGAAAGAATAGCTTTACGTCCTAACTCTAATACGCAACCAAAGGCTGAGATCGCAACTTTGAGCGATGGGACAGTGAAACTTTGGTCTGATGCAGGTACTCCTATTCCTCTTACTCATGCCAAACAGTTAGAAAAGATTGATGGCAAGATTGCGAGTATAAGTTTTACCCCTGATGGAGAACAACTTGCTACAGCTGCGAAAGACGGGTTAATTCTATTTTGGAATTTAAAGGGAATAAACGACGGTCGGCTTGATACTGAACAAAAGGAAATTACAAGTATTAGCTTCAGTCCCGATCGAAAATATCTTGCTGTAGCAGATACTAAAGAAACAATTAAAATATGGCAAGAATATTTAGACTCTAATCCAAAAGGAAAAACAATTGCTCGCAATCAGGGGAATATTTCTTTTATGAGTTTCAGTCCAAATAGTGAAAAACTTGTCACATTAGGAAAAGATACCGATCTACCTCTACTTTGGGATTTATCACAGTTAGAGAAAACACCATCGATAAAGCCAATAGAATTCAAAGCTCAAATTAACGGTGAGATTAGCGATATTAGCTTTAGTCCTGATGGGGAGAACATCGTCATAGCACAAGAAAAAAACAACAAGCTTAAACTTTTTCGTATTACTTCATCGGTTGTAAAGGAATATAAGCAATTTGATGTTAAACAGTCAGGTGTAGTTGGCATTAGCTTTAATAACAGTTCCGAGCGACCTCGCCTTGCCACAGCAGGAACAGATAGAACAATTAAGATCTGGGATTGGTCAAAAAAAGAGAAGGAACTGATTACTGAATTCGAAAGCGATTTGGAACAGATTACAAGTATTAGTTTTAGTGAAGATGGCACATATGTTGTTGTAGGAGGAGATCAGGGCGAGATTGAGGTTTGGTCAGTTCAAAACCTAGAAGAGTTATTAGAGGCAGGTTGCAACTGGCTTAAAGATTATCACTCTTCTTCTAATAACTTAGAGTCAACAGCAGCAGAGCTTTGTTCCCACAAAACTGGAAAGCGAGCCTGATAATCATTGATTTAGTTTCTATCAAAAATCTTCTAATGATATATAAATACTGGGAAAAGTTGATTTATATTAAAAAAAAAATAATAAAAAATATTTTCAATCATAAATATTTGGTAAATTAAACTTACGGTTAAAAGAAACTTAGTTAAACATACCAATGAACAATGAAAACAGGTGAAATTATTCGCGTTATTGTTTTGAGTCTAGTCGGGGCAATTCTTATGTTTGTAGTTCAACCATTTCTTTATAAACAGGGGTTAATTTGGGAGCCTGACGTTCAAAACCCCGAAGCTGCATTGGAGAGTTGGGCAAGCGATGAATACATGGCGGCAGCAACGTTTGTTTTTGGAGCATCAGTATTCTCCACTATTTTATGGTGTGTTCTAACTGCCAAATCTACAGCTCACAGACCAGATGAAATTAAACATTGGATCTTGTGGTGGTGGGTCTTAGGGCTAGTTCCCATTCTTAGTATTGGGGTTGCCATTGGTTTACTAAATCAAATTGAAGAGGTACGCTTGTCTTTGGCACTCTTCTTTGTTCTAGACATTTTGTTGCTGTTTTGGTTAACTACGGCAACAAGTACCCCAGGGCTTTTGATGTATACTCCCCCACTAGCACATCAAATGCGGCACTTTCTTTTAAAATTTATGGAGTGACTGAATAATGACAATATATATTATTGGTACAGGTGGTACTGGTGCTAAATGTGTCGAAGCATTAACAAGATTGGCATCTGTAGGTTTGTTTCCTGACCAGCCAATCAAAACTCTGTTTGTCGATGCAGATGAAACTAATGGAAATCTCGAACGTGCTAGAAGTAGTCTGAATATATATGATAAATGTTATCGATTAGTATCCAGTGGCGACAAAGACCAATGTCCTTGGATGAAAACCAAAATTGAGTCATTTGACTTGTGGTCGCCTTTTACAGGATTAAATTTAAATAAAGACCTGAAAAGTTTTTTTAATTACAACACGATTAAACAAAATCAACCCGCTTTAGGTAATTTATTTGACATTCTTTATACTAAAGACGAACAGCAAGTTAGCTTAGATGTTGGTTTTCGCGGCAGACCAGCTATCGGTGCAGCCGTAATGAGTCAGGTAGATTTAGATAGATTAGACCGAGAACCCTGGGGAACTTTAATTAAAAATATTCAATCAGATGTCAGTGCTGGTAAAGCACCTAAAGTGTTTTTGTGTGGCTCAATTTTTGGCGGTACAGGAGCATCGGGATTACCCACTATTGGTCGTCTGATTGCCAATAAGTTAAATCGACTTAATATCAAAGAAAAAATTAAAATCGGGTGCCTCTTTCTGCTGCCCTATTTTGGTTTTTCAACCCCACCTGGAGAAGATACTGATGGAGTTTATGCTCGCTCAGAACAGTTTCTCCTCAATACCGAAGCTGCCTTGCGTTACTATGTCACTCAAGCACAGGAAACCTTTGATACGGTTTATCTCTTGGGTAATGAAAATCTTTCGCGGGTTAAGTTTAGTATCGGTAAAAATAGTCAGCGTAATGAAGCACACTTTTTAGAAGCATACGCGGGATTAGCAGCACGTCATTTTTGGCTCCATACTCCTACTGTAGAAAACAGAGTAGTCCTGATCGGTCGAGATCGCATTGGGAGACTAACTTGGAACGATCTTCCGGAGCGAGTTGAGATTCAACCAGCCTTAGTTAACGGTGCTAGGTTTGCCTACACCTGGCTAGCAGAGATTAACCCAGAACTGACTGAAATCATGAATAGGGGAAACGAAGCTGTTTTAGCTCCCTGGTTGCTGAAATTTTTCCCTAAGAGTAGCAGAAGAGGCAATGATAAGGTTCAATTAAGCGATCTCCAACAGCAAGATGCTATTAAAATTATTAGTAATTGGTGTCAAGATTATCTGCGCTGGTTATACGATATTCACCAATGCGAGGGAGAACAAATTCAATTTTTTGTTCCTAATACATTTGAAAATCCTGAAGGCAAATTGAGGCAAGAACAATTAGCCGAACTAGTCTTTAAAGACAACCCAGATAGAAGAAGTAAAGCTAGAGATACAATCCACAACTTAAAGAAAAAACTCCAAAGTTACCGACAAGATACAGCCGCAAATGTTGGCGTAGTTGGATTGGCAAGAACTTTATACGTTTTATGTAAACAGTAGCAAGAGGGTTATGGATTTACTACTACCAAAATTAAAACTAGATAGCGATGTTAAAGTCTCTGATGAAGCAGGAAAATGGGACGGGCAAGACTTTGAAACCTTTGGCAAAGTTGCTTCTAGTCTAGATTACAAATCTCCAGGAAGAGTTAAAAGCGTCAGCTCCGTTCCTACCATGTGGGCGCGTCCTATCTCGATGGAAATGGCTCTCCATAATAAGTATTATCCCATCCGCGCTCAGATGATCGAACAGTGGCAGGGAATGCTAGCAGCGATCGCTCTAGCCGAACCATGGGGATTTCCTCTATCTGCTCAATTATTAGAACTAGGGGAATTAAGACATTCAGACCTCTTTGCTCGTTCTTTATACGAACTGCTACCCGACCCCATTAACGCTCTTTATACACTAGAAAATAAAAATCCCTGGCAAGATGTATATGTCTTCCTCTGGGATGGTAAACCTGTCGGGATGTCTTCCCCCAGTACTTTGGTAGTTCCTGCTGAAGAAGGAAGATGGGAAAAATTACCTTGGTGGAATAGAAAAGATCTTTGCTTAGAATCTCCTCATAATTACATCAATACCAATCACAAAGCACTGCTGTGGCGTTGGCTCGAAAATCTCCGTAACGAACTCAACAAGCATAACGGTAAAACAGAAGCCCTCGACATAGTTCGGGGTTTGCTAGAAGAGTTTCAATCTAGCTTGGGAAATTATCCAGAGCAACGTTTAAGCTTAAGCGATAATCCTCAATTTTTTGGCGTTCCCCTCAACCGAGGAGTGCTGAATGCTCTTAATCGTCCCGTCAAAGCAGAACCACAAGAATCTTGCGTTCGCTTAATTGCTAGTACTAATAAAAAAGGCAACGTTCCAGATTTAATAGTTATCGATCCAGAGATTGCCAAAGCTTGGGGTGAATCACCGCAAAATATTTGGATTTACCAAGACAAAACTTTAGCAGCTTTAAATATTAATGATTTGAAGGACGGAAAAATTATCTGGAGAGATGTCAAATGGATTGAGACAAAAGACTTATTTTTGCCAGAATTTAGCTTTATAGACCTAGAAGATGCTTTACCTGGAGCTTTTTTACCCGATAAGGCTCAATTTTTAGTCTTTAAAGGTCAAAATATTACACCTCTACTTCCTCTCAATCCCCTTTTGCTCGATTATTTTACTCCAGAAGACTTAATAAGCAAGATTAAACTCACTCCACTCAACGGCAGCGATGGTCCCTTAGTGCGAGTGACATTACACTTGCCCCTTTCTGGTATAAAAAATGACGAGAGGAATCCTCAAAACTTCTCCATTTTTAAAGATTATCCCATCAAAGAAGAAAATGCTCTAACTGAAGTACCTGTTCTAGAACTTTGGCCCCATTTCCGTATAAAAGGATGGCGAGAGTATTACGGTTTTTACTATGATAACCAGGTTTTAGCTTCTACTAGACCTGGAGATAAAACTTTTCAAATCAGCCTCCCTGAAGCCAAAGAACCACATATTTTTCAAGTAGATAGAGGTTCTTATCAAATTACTCGCTTAGAAGAATTTCCCGCTTTTATCAACTGTCAGGATAAATCGAGAAATCTAATCGGTTTAATCCTCCTTAAAACTCCAGAACAGTTAGAACTTACTGCCTCTTGGAAAGTTGGGGTAGATTTTGGCACCTCTTTTACCAACATTTATGTAAATAGAAAAGGTAATCCCGAACCCTTGCCTTTGGAAAGTCTGCATCTCAAGATAGCAGAGGCACAAACAGAAAGTCGTTTTCCTGCGTTAGCTGAATACTTTATTCCCGAAAATTTTACCCCACTAGAAAAGCCATTGCCCCTTTCTAGCTTGCTAACGACTAGAGGAAGAAATTCTCAAAAGTTGGCAAAGGAACGTCCCATTTATGAAGGTCGAATCTATATTCCTAGTCCTTCATTTGACCCCAATGAAGAATGGTTTGAGACTGACCTTAAGTGGAAGAATATAACCTTAAATCGGCTTTTTCTCAAACATTTAGCTTTGCACATCACAGCGATGGCAGCGAAAAATGGTGTGAAGCAGATTCAATGGGCGTTGTCTTATCCTTCGGCTTTTGCTAAGTCTGACAGAATTAAGTATGCTCGCAATTGGCAGGATATAACCAAAGATTTGGAAACTAGGACTGGAATAAAACATTTTTGTCCAGAACTAGACAATTTAGATTACTTTCGTACTGAAAGTTTAGCAACTGCTCAATATTTTGCGGATTTAGAAGGACAAAATCTAGTCAGGAGTACTTGTATCGATCTGGGTGGCGGTACTTCTGATATCTCAATTTGGGAAGCAGACCGCGATCGCTTTAAGTTAGTTTATCAATGTTCGGTACAGTTAGCTGGCAAACAATTATTTACTCAATTCTTAGAACTCAATCCCAATTTGTTACAGAAATTCGATGTCGATCCTAGCGAGTGGAATGGATTAAAAGAAGGGAATTTTAGTGCCAAGCTCGATGTCAAACTGCGTTATGAAAGTGATAAATGGCTCAAAAAAAGAGACTTCTTGGAAGACGATCCTGAATTCATGGGATTGATGCGACTGATGGCAATTGGTACGGCAGGACTTTATTACTATGTAGGAATTTTGTTAAGAGTTCTATACGAGAGACAGAGGTTTAGCAAAAATGAAATCACGCCAGTATATTTAGGAGGCAATGGCTCTCGTTTGTTAAATTGGCTGGCAATAGGAGGTCGATTCGATCGCCATTCCGAAGTCAATGAATTATTTAGTCTCATGTTAAGTAAAGGCTCTAGCTTCGACTATAAGAAAAAAGAAACTCGATTGAGTACCCGTCCTAAAGATGAGGTAGCTTGTGGCTTGGTACTAAGTAAGACAAGACTAGAAGGATTAAATAAGAAAAAACCAGAACCAGTAATTGCTGGGGAAAATTGTTTGGTCGATCTTCGATCAATTAGCTGGGAAGAAGACTTAGACTTAGAAGGTAATATTCAAGGACTCGATATTCCTGAATTAATAAAAGTTCCCGATTTTCTCGATGATTTTAATCTTGCCTTAAAAGAACTAGACATTGATGGAATTACTCCCATGCCAGCTTTTCAAGGTAATGCTCTCGAACCTGGCTATAAAGAGAAATTGTGGGACGATACTCACACAGAGCTAGAAACCTATTTGGTAAATATGAGAGGAAGAGCCGCCGAAGACATTCGTGTTGAGCCTCCTTTTATCTTAGGCCTCAAAGCACTGCTAAGGGTTTTAGGTAAGGAATGGGCAGGTAAATAAGCTGTGTTTCATTCAAATTACACGATTAAAACAGCACCTCAGCAGAGGTGGCTACGGTGTACGCACAAGTGGAGAAATCTTTCAAAATCCTAGATCGTAGCCCTCTTATCCCAATTTATTTTATGTTTGCTACAAATAATTTTCGCTCTTGAGTGTGGGGAGAGTGGGAAGTGTGGGGAGGGTGGGAAGAGGGGGAGTAAAAAGATATGTAGCAAACATTTAAGAAATTGGTATTAGCCTCCCAGAATTGATGGAAAAATAACTAGAAGTTTCCCAAACTTGGGAGATTTAGGGGGCAAAATACAACCTAAACTTAGATGGATAAGTTAGATGGAGAGTTGTGTGTATGCGGTAGGCTTGGGCCAAGGAGCAAGGAAGAGCTTTTTTAGATCGGTATACTATAAAAAATATGCAATGCCAAATGTCATCAGCTTAAAAATGGATTAAAGTACCGAGGTTCATACCTATGCAATATTGTCCGATTTGCCATACTGAATATTATGAGGGGCAAGGCAAGTGTTCCAGTTGTGCGTGGGACTTAAGCCTTGTTTCAGTTGGCGATCGAACACCACAAGAGGTTTTGGTTTTAGACAGGGCGATCGCTTGGGCTAGAACTATGTGGCAAAAATACGATCGACTCAAAGCCCAACAAACTCCTCAGCTCCAACCTGAAACTCAATCTCAACTAAATAATTTGGAGGAACAACTAAGAGAAACTATCAGAGAAATAAACAATATTAAAACTGATAAATCGCAACTTGAATCTGAATTTTTAGATTTAAAAACCGACTCAAAGGAGCAGCTTGCGTTTGAACTTTCAAGATTAAACACCCAGTTACAACAGCAGCTTGCATCATTAACAACCGACTCAGAGCAGCAGCTTGTGTTTGAACTTTCAAGATTAAACACCCAGTTACAACAGCAGCTTGCATCATTAAAAACCGACTCAGAGCAGCAGCTTGTGTTTGAAGTTTCAAGATTAAACACCCAGTTACAACAGCAGCTTACATCATTAAAAACCGACTCAGAGCAGCAGCTTATATCTCAACTTTCAAGATTAAACACCCAGTTACAACAGCAGTTTATATCATTAAAAACCGACTCAGAGCAGCAACTTCAATCCCAATTATCCCAAATTAAGTCTAATACTGATAATCAAATTCATCTCTTACAAACAAGACTAAAACAAATCGAAAATTTTCACCAGGAAATTAAAGCTTTTTTCACCCATAACGCTCGCGTTAAATCAAAAATAAGTAGTACTGCATCTCCCTCTACAGACAATCAACTCACTGTTGAAGATCCAAATACCTCTCAAAGCGAATCAGAAATGCCTACGAAACTTTATCTTAGCTGGGAGGAACATCAATTAGTAGAACAATATAATAATCACTTGTCTACTTTATTAACAAGAATTACAGAAGTATCAGAAACACAGAAAAGTATCAGCGATCGCAGTGCTGGTGCAAGTCAAACAGCAACACTTGAGAAAAAATCTAGAGGTATTTATGGAATTTTATCCGAAGGAAACATTAATTATTTAGTTCCTAGCAAAAGTTTTAGAATAACTGATAGTAACTATCAAACAGTTGAAGCTTTATTTGAATGTCGTAACTATCAAAAAGGATACTCCGAAAGATTCAACCTACTCAAACCAGCAACAGTAATTGCTCTTCCTGGTAATCAAAATTGGCAATTACAAGAACGGGGAATCTTAGGATTTTAGTGGGATTATTTTCAACTTACTACATTAGCCAGGGTTTCTTTTTAAAGGAGAAAATTAGCAGCTAGAAGAAAAGAGAATACTTGAACTTAAATTTAATAAGTAGGTAATAAGTCATGAAAAACAGTAGTCGAAGAAGAAGTACCAAAAATTGCTTAACATTATCACTATTTTTAATAGTGTTAACTTCTGGTTCCATAATAGGTTGTCAAAATAACGAAAAACATCAAAGTGAAGTTACTAACAATCCTACTCTAACATCTAGCGATAGTAGTTTAACCGATCTTGAGAAAACAGTCTCAAATTTTAAAGTTTCAACAGACAAATTTGTTCAAAATATTGAGAAAGCACAAAAAAGTCAAAATTCAGACATTAAAAATTCTCTTAAAAGTGATGACCTTGCTAAAAAATTAGCTGAATTAAACAAGCAAATCGATCTATTTGAAAAGCAAGGATTAAAAAATATAGTAGATAAACAGCAAGAAGAAATCAAAAAAATACTAGAAGATATAAAGAAAACTCTTAAAGAGGTTTCAGAAAAAATTATAAATCCACTTAAAGATGGACTAGGCTGTGAAGACTCAGGTACTAAATGTGATAACATTGAAAAGGTTCAAAGAAACCTAGATTTTTTTAAAACACAAAATATTCCAGATAAATATTATGGGGCTTTAGGGCCAACCACTATAAAGGAAATAAGAAAATTTTTGTCAAAAAAAATCGATGATTTAGAGAAGAACGTGCAATTAATAAGGGAAAAAATTAATCCCCCTCCTTTATCTACAAAAACTCCAAACAATCAAGGATCAAATTCTGAAATAAACAAACTTGCCGAACAAATTAAATTACTAAAACAAGAAATTCAACAAATAAAACAAGAAACTCAACAAATAAAACAAGAAAGCCAACAAATAAAACAAGAAAGCCAACAAATAAAACAAAAAAATCAACAAATAAAACAAGAAAGCCAACAAATAAGAATAATTTCTCTGGTAGCTATATTATTATCAATAATAGCTTTACTGCCTCATATTTTTAATAGGTTAAAGATATTTAAAAATAAGAAGAAGATTACAAAAACTTCTACTAAGCTTCCAGATAATTTATCAACTCAGTCTGTATCACCAGGTCAAGTTAAAGAAAATTATTGGGATATTAATGAAATTTACCATCAAATTTTACCTGAATTAAACGAGCAATTACTTTCAATAGTCGATCGTGAAATTGATTCAGAATTGAAACCAATAAAATATGAACTTAAAGAAATTAAAAATTCTTTACGACTAAAAAATCCAAGCCATCAAGTATACACAGATGAAAAATCAAATCAAAGAGAACAGAAACATTACTTTCAAGATCAATCAAAATATAGTCGTGAACATACTGTAGAACCTTCGCTTCAAACTTTTACTTCTTCAAATCTTCGATGGGTACAAACTTATAATCGAGATCCGCGTTCTTTGTCACGAAATGCTATAGAAGTATCAGAAACACAAAAAAGTATTAGCGATCGCAGTCTGGGGATTAGTAAAATAGTAACTCTTGAAAACAAGAACAGAGGTGCGTATGTAATATTAACAGAAGGAAATATTGATTATTTAGTTCCTGGTCCAAATTTCAGAATAACCGACAATAACTATAAAACAGTTCAAGCTTTATTTGAATGTCGTGGATATAAAAAAGGATATTCTGAAAACTTCCAACTCATTCAACCTGCAACAGTATATCCTCTTTCTGGTAATCAACATTGGCAATTACAAGAACGGGGAATATTACAATTTTAATTTAGCAAAATAAGTAAACCAGAAAACTCTCCAAATCATTACCTGAATCCTTTTCACCGCAGTTAACTTTAATTTTGTTTACTTATTTTATAGATGGACTTGATATTTATTATCAACATTTAAAAATTTACTTTTCAAACAATTTTTGAAATGACAAAAAATAGTTACCGAAAAACATTATTAGCCTTAATTTTATTTTCTAGTTCGATAGTAAGCTGTCAACTATTATTAGCAATTACCGATCCTACAAACATCTCAAAATCTGATTTTTCAAATTTCAGCAATTCTCTTCAATCTTCAACTTCTTCAAATGAATATTTAACTGAGGAAATAATTAATGAACCCGATTTTGAATGGGAAATTAGTCAATTTTTCCCCTACCCTTCCCCACAAGAATTAATTCGGGCTTTTCAAGTAATGAATCAGAGAATTATATTGTTAGAACAAAAAAATCAAGATCTCGAACAAAAACTAGAAAAATTACAAGTAACTATTAATGACCTTGGTGAAGAGAAAAGGAATAGTAATACATGGTTAGTTGCTTTAGCTAGTAGTAGTATTGGAGCAATAACATCCCTGATTGGATTCTCGAGTATTAACAAACTGTATCGAAAAAAAACTAATAAAAAGAAATCTAGAGACATTAATGCTTCAGAACCACAAGTAAATTCAATTAAATCCACCAGAGATGAGTTTAACATCAAAGCGGAATCTGAGAAAAAATTAAATGAGCTACAAGATAGATTAAAATTACTAGAACAATTTTTGGAAACGGAGAAAAATTTAAGTACTCCAAAAGCAATTAAAATAACTGGAGCTTTAGAGCTTTCTAAAATAATTAAAATTGACTTATCAGAAACTAAATTAGTTGAAATCTATAATGATTGTCCGCAAGTATTATATAGCAGTATTGTCCCAGTTTCAGTGACAGCAGATAGCTATCGACAAAAAACTCAAGGACAAATTTTTTTAGAAAGAGCAGGACGTGGTAACTATTGGATTGTCGCTACAAAAGATGAAAAATACTGGCTCTTACCTAACAGTAAAATCAGTGTTAATATACACAAACTAAAAACATTTCAATTCTTGTTTAACTGTATTGGAAAAGACTCTTCTAAGAATGATGAATTTACCCTAAATCAACCAGCTAGAGTTGCTATTTTGCCTAGCGGACAAGAATGGAAACTAGAAAAGAAAGGAAGATTGGTATTTGGAAATGATTCTCGGTCATCTCAGTTGCAATTGCAAGTAGAGCACATTAACGAGGAAAAGGAGTAACTTTTCAATAAGGGTATGTGAGTAGCAACTGTGCATAAAGTAAAGTTATGCTAAGGGATAGAAATTGAGTGTACCAATTAAAAATAAGATAATATGAGTAAATAAAAAAACTCTCCAGAGCAATTTAAAAACTCAAGAGAAATATCAGGAAATGAATCCAGAAATTAACAAACTGAATAATAAACTTTGTGATTTAGAAAACAGATTAAAGCTCCTAGAACAATCGCGAGAATTAGAAAAAGTTTCCAGTGGAAAAGCGGGAATAGAAATAACAGGAGCATTAGAACTTCCGAAAATAAATAGAATAAATATCTCAGCTTCTAAGTTAGTAGAAATATATAATGATTGCCCCGAAGTTTTAGCAAGTAATGCCATCAAAGTTTCACTCACAGCAGATAGTTATCGAGGTAAAACCCAAGGACAAATATTTTTAGAACGATCGGGCAATGGTAACTATTGGGTGATTGCTACAGAAGATGAAAATTACTGGCTTTTACCCAGTGTCAAAATCAGCTTTAATCCCCATAAACTGAAAACAATTGAACTCTTGTTTGAGTGTCAAGAATACCAATCATCCTCTACCAATGAATTTTCCCTGAAAAAGTCCGCCCAAGTTTCTCTTCTTCCTGTCATACAAAAGTGGAAATGGAAACTAGAAGAAAGGGGTATTCTTGACTTCCAGAACCTTTCTGGCTTATCTGATTGGCAATCAAAACTAAACAAAATCAAAACAGAAAATAGCCAGCTTCAGTCTCAGATAGAACAATTATCTCAAGAATACCAGCAACTAAAATCTCAGGTGGATAGAGTACTATCTCAATTAAAGCAAGCAGATCGGGAGGGTGCTAAAAAGGGTGAATTTACTTCTATTGATACCCGAATTTTAAATCGGCGACCAATCGACTTGGAATTGACCCCCGAAAAAGCTAATGCGATCGAAACAGAACTTGCAGGAGATAAAGCTTCTTCCTCCAAGCAAAAAGTTAAGTCTTTTACTGAGCCACCCCCAGTATCATCTCAATATCGAAAAGAAAAAATTGAACGACCAAAAATTAAAGATTCATCTTCTTCTGCTTCTTTTGGAGTAGTCTCAGATTTTCAAACATTTGAATTTGAGGTGGTAACTGTAAAGATACAAAGAAAATGGTTGGGTCTGGATTCAGAAATTAGGCTCAATCGTCGCTCAAGTAAAGCCCAATACTTTACTGAAAACCTAGGCAATGGTGTCACCTTAGATATGGTTGCTATTCCTGAGGGCGAATTTATGATGGGCGCACCGAAGAGTGAAAAATATAGTTGCGATCGGGAAAGACCTCAGCACCAGGTAAGGATTCAACCCTTCTTCATGGGAAAATTTCCAGTCACTCAAGCACAATGGAAAGCAGTTGCTAATCTAGCTCAAGTCGATCGCGATCTTGCACCATATCCATCCTACTTCAAAGGCGATAATTGTCCTGTAGAAAAGGTTTCCTGGTACGATGCGGTTGAGTTTTGTAAGCGCTTATCGAGAAAAACAGGAAAAGAATATAGATTGCCAAGCGAAGCCGAGTGGGAATATGCCTGTCGTGCTGGGACTACTACTCCGTTCTATTTTGGCGAAACTATTACCAGCAAGCTAGCTAATTATAACGGTAGTGAAACTTATGCTGATGAGCCAAAAGGAGAATATCGACAACAAACTACTCCTGTAGGCAAGTTTCCCCCCAATGCCTTTGGCTTATATGATATGCACGGTCAGGTCTGGGAATGGTGTGCTGATGCTTGGCACGAAAACTATGAAGGGGCTACAACAGATGGCAATGCTTGGACAAAAAGTGGTAATGAGAAGCTTTCTCCTCTGCGCGGCGGTTCCTGGGACAACGATCCTGAAGACTGCCGCTCGGCGATCCGCGGCGCCGATATCGCGGGGCTCGGCCTCATCTACGTCTTTATCGGTTTTCGGGTTGTGTGTGTTGGCGGCAGGACTGAGTAACCCTTTGCCCTTTTCCCATTTTTTCCTTTTTCTTTTTCCGCCTGACGGCGGATCGATTTCCAAAAGATTTGCAAATACAGCCCCAAAAGGAATTTGAGATAGGGCCTCTATACCTTGACAATTGATATTAAAAATGGTTGAGCAGACGATTTGGTAATGTTGCGAGATAAAAAAACCGAAATAGCTCCTTTTGAGGATTCAGGCAAAAGGTTATAAAGTTAAAACTTGTAATCATATCACAAAAATCGGCAGAAGTCAGATAGATCGAAACTATAATTTAGATGTAGGATATATTTATATTTCCTCTCATTAAATTGCTTTGCGACAGGTTGAGGAAATGTCATGCGTAAGCTACTCTCAACTTTATTATCAACAGTTTTTATTTTAAGTTCGAGCGCTCCTATACTAGCTCTAGAGACA
>JASJDA010000134.1 GCA_030065755.1 Prochloraceae cyanobacterium
CTTGGTTTTCAAACTAAACGGTTTAGTAGGAGAGGGGGCGGGGATACCACTACGCGGTATCCCCGCAACTACTTTTTGCTTTTTCTTTATAGTTGCCAAAATGGGATGCTCCCCAAATTTTTAATTCAAGTATTAAATTTGCTAATTTCTTGAGTTGCATTATCTTAGATGCTATTGACGGAAGAGGAGATTTAATCATTCTACAATAGAACAGGGCTAATTTATTCTCAATCTTTACCTTTTCAGAAACGTTGAATCTAGAAATATAGCAATCCGATCTGAGTCGTGAAATCGAACAGGCGATCGATAAATTGAAACTATTATATTAAAGAAAAAATTAGATGATAATTGTCACTTCTAGCCTGAATTATTCATAACCATTTAGTTTAAAGCTTTAAAAACCATTACTGGAACAACTTTTCTTTAAAAGAGCAAATCAAGCAAATCGAAGAGAATGGAGAAGTAGCTCCAGTTGGCTGTTGCGTACTCCGCTATCAGGCACGAGGAAAGCAAGGGACTTACTGGTACTATAAGTTACACGCCAGCACACCCATTTTTCCTACCCGCTCGGGAAAGATGAGCAAGTACAAACATCTCGGCAAAGCGGGAAGTGCAGCTCATATCGAGGCTTTTGTACCTATCTCAGAAAACATCAAACAAAAATTGTTAATTATCACTATTTTCAATGGCAAAAGATTTCTTCAATTGGAAACGAAAATATTATTTTTAATAAGGAAGTCCTTTTCAAATAACTTATCTGCTTCGTTTTTAACTTAACTACTATAGAGGACTTCCTTATTAAAAATAAAAACTTCTCCGAGTGGGGCTGTTGAAACAGCTGTAAAACAAATAAGTCATAGAGTTAAACTACCTGGGGGCGCAGTGGAACGAAGAAAATGTGGCTCAGATTTTACAACTTCGTTGTAGCTATTTAAACGGTAAATTTGATATTTAAAACCTTAAAATTTAACTACTAAATAATTTAATTTAGTTCTTTAATTATAATAGGCTTCATTTCTCGGGAGCGAAGCGCTGCTGTAAGAAGTTCGCAGTTTCTGTTTATCGATCGCGGTTTCAATTTAACGATCGCTTTTTTCTTTTTTCTTTATATTTGCCAAAATGGGATGCTCACTATTATATGCTTTGACCAACTCCTTTGCGACACTACCCCGGGAATCCCTCAGGCAAGAGATTATCTTTTGAATCTCTGGTAAATTTCATAAGCTCCATTTAAAGCTTTCATCCGTACCAGAGCATCTCGCCTCAAATTCACATCCGGATGGTACAAACGAGACAAACGCTTATAAGCCAGTTTGACCTCACTTTCAGTTGCATTTCTCTTGACTCCCAAGATTTCCCACCACTTTCCCGTTAGCGGAAGTTTCATGTATTCTTCATTTTCTCTGTGGAATTTCTCAATCAACTCTTCTACCTGTTTTTTGATGGGGACGGGAATTCTCACGATCGTGGTCGAATAGTTAGCTCTTTTACCTTTGCCACCCTTGGGTTTTTGGGAGTTTTTCTTCATTTTTATTATTTGTAACAACTATAGTATAAAAATTTTAAATAATTATATCTGTTACAAGTAAAAGAATAAACTCGATGTCGAGGGTCTCCGTTTATGATGTGAATTGTAACAAGTATAATAAACTTCTTCAGTAAATTATAGCTGTTACAATTTACAAAAAAGAGGCTGAGATACTATTCCTCTTCTGTCACTCTCCGAATATTAAAATGAATTAATTGAGAGGGTCGATCGCGGCTACACTAGGTAGAACAATGGATGTAGAGTTACAGGTCATTAAACATTTAGCCAGAGATGACACTGCCACAGTACCTTTTATCGATCGCTATTGTGCAGGCTACAAAGATGGTTCTCCCCTACCTGGGGTGATAAGCAAAACTTATTAAAACAAGCAAGCTAACAGTTTTTCTCGTAAAAGAGAAAAATTTTAAAGCCATAACTTTGTCTCATAATGAGTTTAATTTTATTATTAATACCCTCCATGACCCCACTGGTAGTTTTACGAAATGCTTAACGACTTCCTGGCCCAGTTTGAGGAAGCCTTTGAGCGTTGGAAAAATCACCTGAACCAGTTAATTATCAGCTCATTTGACCTTTTCCACACTTGTCTGACTCACTACCCCAGATTGGTTATTAGAAGTTGATGTTTTAGGTTCGCACAAAAAGGGAAATTTATTATCTAATTCGATACCCAATTGCGCTTGGATTATTTGGCGAACGTCTACTTGGGGGGGGAAGGAAATACCCCACCATCTGTGAAGCTTCTTTTGCAACCAATTCAACAAGAGTGCTAAAGGAGAGACTAAAATTACGATCAGTCCATATACCAGATATAGTGGGCGAGTTTGAATGGTTAGTTCTGGGTTAACAGCCCAATCATAAAATCGCCAACCACTACGAAAGCTAGCAATCAAGAGCCAAACAAACAAGGAAACTACTAATAATAGTAGTAACAAAAGAAGCCAAACTGTTTGTCCAACAGGGATAAAAATTCTTCCCAGAGTATAACTATATGAAATTCCTTGTCGCTCGTCTTTCACAGACGGAACGTACAAGTCACTTGGTTGATAACGAGCTAGTATCATTGGTAAATATCCCCAATCCAGTTATTTTTCAGATTTTAACACCTCTAAAACAAGTTTTGAGTATCTGGTAAACACCCTAGGCGGATAATTTTTTCGGCATATTAGGGGGGGTCTTCTTAGTTTAGAATCCCGCTTTTTCAAAAGTGGTAGATGTCAATAAATTACTGCCAGTTTTTGTTAACTTTTGTTCACAAATGATTGGGGATTGTTAGATTAAGTAGATTCAGAAGCCGCTGGCTTCCGATCTGGTTGTTGATTGGGAGCAGTTTTATCCTGTGATTTTGGATTAGCTAAACTGTAGAATAAATTAGCCGCGAAACCGAAAATAAAAGCAAAAATTAGAGGAAGGACGATTAACTGAAATATTCTAGTAAGCATGGAACTGTCTGGGCTATACTTAACTTAATCGCGATCGTGCAACAAACTTGTCAAGAAACTAATTAAATCTTGCTAAAGTTTAGCACTCCTTTATTCTTAGTTTTTTTAACAAAGCTTCCGCCTTGTAAGGCAGATGGCAGAAGGTTGAGTTATTAGTGAGCTGTTAAGGTAACAAAGTTTTTATTTTTTCCTTCTTCCTTTTGGGATCGTATCGGGTAGAAAAGTGATCGCGGCGGTGGAAAGGCGATCGCGACGGTGAAAAAGCGATGTTCACCGAAGATGAAGAGATGGGAGCGAATAAGACCAGAAAATATGAAATATTCTTAATTTTTTGGACGAAATATGTATAAATCAGGAAAATAACTGGAAAAATGCCAGTTTTAAGTGTTATAAAAAAAGATATTTGAACCAGATGACAACTAAAATTGTCTGTAAATCAAAAATTTCAGAATAAACACTAACTAAAAAACAATACATTCGGCAAATTCATCGGCAAATACTTGATTTTGGCCCAGGAGTTTGTCGAACTTAATCAAAGCAGTAACTAAAACGACAGGACATTATATTGCTGTGACTAGCTTTCGAATTTCTCCCCAATTTCAAGTTTCTCCCAAATTGCTCAAAGGAGCGCTTATGGGGGTTAATCCATCTACCAAGAAAGTACTAAATACGCTCATCTTCCAATATAACCCAGAAACTTTAAGCCGTACCCTTCAACCTCAGATTGCTGGCGGAGAAGACAGCGCTCGCACTGAAGCCTTGCGTCTGGAGGATGCGCCGATAGAAACGATTAAATTCGATATCGAACTCGATGCTACCGATCGACTAGAAAAAGCAGAGACAATTGCAGTAGAAATGGGTATCTATCCTCAACTGGCAGCGTTGGAAACCCTAATTTATCCCAAAACTAATCAGGTAAAAAAGAGGATGGAGGCAGCAAATAGAGGGACTATCGAGATAATCCCCTTAGAAGCTCCCATGACCTTACTAGTTTGGGGAGTTCGAAGAATACTACCAGTTCGGATCGCCAATTTCAATATTGCCGAAGAAGCTTATGATGTAAATCTTAATCCGATTCGAGCAAAGGTAACTCTCGATCTGCGAGTTCTCAGTTATAACGACCTAATCTGGAAGAGTTTCGGCTCCGAATTATTTTTTACTCACCACACGAACAAGGAAAATATGGCCGCTATAGGAAGCACCTCTAGTCTAAATGAATATGGCAGGCCATTCTACTACGATCCAAGTCGACCTAGTCAAAATCGATGAGTTTATTCTCCTGAAAAAATCATGGTCTTCGATTTTACTAGCCGTTATTACGATATAGAAACGGCAGAATACAAAACTAAAGACGGGCGCACAACAGCCTATAAACGTCGGCGCTTTTTACCCCAAGGACAAAATCTGCCTCTGTTGCAAGAAGTAACCGTAGTACAAGGCGATCGTCTCGACCTAATAACCTTCAATACCTTGGGAGATTCAGAACAGTTTTGGCAAGTGTGCGATGCTAATAACGCTATGAACCCAGAAAACCTCACCGCCGAGATAGGAACGGTTTTGCGCATTCCACTACCGCAGGTATAAGAAAAAAACTATACCATTTTCCCAAATTCTGGCTGCATACCCCTCTCCCTTGTCTCCCTTGTCTCCCTCTCTCCCCTCTTCCCCTCATCTGTAGCAAACATCAAAGAAATCGGTATTATGCCCGTGCCTGGAATTAACCTAACCGTACTAATTGGGAAAAGCTCTCCTAGCCCAGCTCCCAAATTCCTTGTAGAAGAGATTGACTCAGTAGAAGTAACTCAAAGCGACGATGGAAGTTCTGGCTTTCAAATTCTTTTTCGGGCAGGTCGAGCGGGAAATAAGGATTTAGAAGACTATCGGATGATTAAAAATCCCCTGTTACAGGTTTTTAATCGAGTAATTTTAATCGTAACTGTAGGGGCTAAACCTCAGGTGTTAATGGACGGTGTTATTACCAACCAACAATTTTCCCCCAGCCTGCGACCAGGAGATTCTACTTTCACCATTACTGGCGAAGATATCAGCATAATGATGGACTTAGAAGAAAAATCACAAAGCTACGTAGCCCAAGATGAAGCCACTATTGCCCGAGTGATACTTGCTAAGTATGCCAAGTACGGAGTGAAGCCAGAGGTGATTGACCCTCCTCTAAAAGACAGACCCACTCGCAATAATTGGATTCCGTTACAAAGTAATATGACGGATTTTAAATATCTTCAAAAGATAGGAGAACGCTACGGCTTCGTTTTTCACGTTACTCCTGGACCAGTTTCAGGCACTAGCACGGCTTATTGGGGACCGCCAAAGCAAAAGGCTCAACCTCAAAATCCCTTGACAGTAAATATGAGTTCGTTCACTAACGTCGAGTCAATTAACTTGCAGAACAACGGTTTATCTGCAACTGTCCTCAAGGGGAAAGTTCAGGATCGCAAAACTAACAAAATCCAACAAGTTAGCAAATTGAGGAGCGATCGCCGTCGTCTAGCTAGCAAACCCGCACTAACCAGTCAATCTGCTCGCAGAAGCAAACAATTTTCTCAAACGGGTGTTAATACCGCTGAAGCTAATGCCTATGCCCAAGGTATAGTAGATAGTTCTGTAGATGATGTAGTAACTATTACTGGCGAAATAGATATAGTCCGCTACGGCACTCCACTGGTATTACGAAGGTTAGTAACTTTGCGGGGTGTTGGTACAACCTATGACGGACTTTATTATGTCAAAAATGTAACTCACAAACTGAAGCAGGGAAGTTACAAACAAGACTTTACTATTACCCGCGAAGGACTCGGAAGCACCATTTAAACAGTGATGAAATGAAACAAGATAACCAAAAAAAAATATTTGGCAAATATCGCGGCACAGTAACCAATAATCAAGATTCTTGCAAGTTGGGTCGAATTCAGGTTCAAGTTCCTGCCATCTCTGAAAACATGAGGAATTTGTGGGCATTGCCCTCTACTCCTTATGCTGGCGAAAATGTGGGTTTTTTTGCCATTCCTCCAATAGGCGCTAATGTTTGGGTTGAATTTGAAGGTGGCAATCCAGATTTTCCCATCTGGAGTGGATGTTTTTGGGGAAAAAACGAATTACCTCAAAAAGCACAGGTCAAAGAACCTGGCAAGGTTCAGGTATTTAAAACTGATGGAATTACCCTAACCTTTAGTAATTTAGACAATAACAAAAACTTAACACTTGAAGTAGAAAAACCTGTTGTAGAAAAAAACCTAAAAATGGTATTTAATTCAGAAGGAATTGAAATAAATAATAACAGCCAAACTACCATCAAGTTAATGGCAGAAACAATTGAGATTCAAAATGGTAATAATTCTACAATAACTATTGCTAAAGACAGTATCCAGCAAAAAGAAAGCAATATAGAGATAAAAATGACTAATAAAAGTATCGAACTTAAGAGCAGTCCAGCAACTGTTACCCTTAATACTTCGTCGGGTATTGAGATGAAAAATAATCCAGCAACAGCTAAATTAACTTCATCTGGAATTGAACTTGGTAGCCCTCCAGCAAAAGTTAAAATCGCTGCTTCTGGAATCGAGCTTAACAATCCGATCGGTAACATTAAACTCTCGCCAGGAGGTGTAAATATCAATAACGGAGCCTTACAAGTAATCTAAAAAAACTAGAATATTTACAAGAATATTCAAAAGTTTTTGACAAGGAAAATTAAGAGGTAATTTGATGCCAGGTTTTTTACTTAATGTCGGTTCCACAGTTATCTGCGCCCATGGAGGACAGGCAAAAGCAACAGTACCCAATCCTCGGGTTAAGGTGATGGGAATGCCTGTGACCACCCAGGGGCCACCTTATACGATCGCTGGTTGTGTCAATCCACCACCACCAGCCAACGTAGGTCCGTGCGTAATCGGCAACTGGATTACAGGCTCCTTGCGAGTGAAGGTAATGGGAATGCCTGTTCTACTACTAGATAGTAAGGCACTATGCATTCCTACGGGAACGCCGCTAACAGTACTGGTTACTCAAACTCGGGTTAGGGGGATTTGAGCGTGGAGATTAATTATCCTTTCCGCATTGACGGTAGCGGGAGAGTAGCACGAACAAAAGATAACGATACTCACATCCGTCAATTAATAGAGCAGTTACTATTTACCGAATCTGGAGAAAGAGTCAATCGTCCCGACTTTGGCAGTGGTTTGCAACAACTTTTGTTCGCACCCAATAGTGGCGAATTAGCAACTACAACCCAATTTTTAGTCCAAGGAGCACTAGAGCAATGGTTGGGGGACTTGATTCAGGTAGAAGCAATAGACGTGCAAAGCGTTGAATCTCGCTTAGAAGTAACTATTCAATACATTGTTCGACGCAATCAAGAACGACAGGTAGCAGCATTTATCCGTGAAGTTTGATAATGAACACTCAGTACCGATGCCAAAACGAGCGGCGACGAGCAGAAGCTAAAAAAGCTCGGGACTTAAACGGGATTGACTATCTTGAAATTGGCTCCGATCGCCAGACCATATTGGTACATTTTATCCACGAGCTACCAACAGAGCCTCTGCAAAAACTGAAAAAACAAAATCTAATTATCTCCCAAGCAAATACCTTAGAGGAACTAGAAATTGAGTCGGTAAATTCTTTTGCCAACATTCTCATAGTTAGAGTGGAGCGAGTAGGAGGCTTTTCTACTTACACCCTCCGCTTAGTAGGAAACACTTCATCTTTAATACCGCCACCAGGGTTCGATCCTCAACTGTCTCGAATTGATTTCTCCTTCCGAGCCGAAGATGCTAGCGAATTTGACTGTCAGCCGCCAAAACCCCTACGCTCAAAACAACCGCCTCCACCACCGATCGACTACTTAGCTAAGGATTATAATAGCTTCCGCACTCTGATGCTCGATCGGCTTGCCGTTACCATACCCCAGTGGCGAGAACGCAACCCAGCCGATCTAGGCATTATGCTGGTAGAGATATTAGCTTATGCCGCTGATCGCCTCAGTTATTACCAAGATGCAGTAGCAACAGAAGCTTATTTAGGAACTGCACGCCAACGGATTTCCATACGCCGCCACAGTCGCCTGTTAGACTATTTCATGCACGAAGGCTGTAACGCTCGTGCTTGGATCGTAATTGAATTAAAAGAAGATTTCGAGAAAATATTAAGGAAAAACCAAAATCCCACCCGAGAAGGAAGAGATAGAGAAGAAAAAGGTATTAGCTTCCTGGAGCCTTCACTGGAACAAAACCGTCCCGGAGTAAGATTTTTAACCCAAACCAATTTACCCTCTGGCGTATTATCAAAAGATGAAGAATTTCAAATTGCCCTAAATTCAGGAGCGCAAGTTTTTGAAGCTCTCCACGAATTTACCCTCTATAAATCCTTAAATGAAATTAGTTTTCATACCTGGGGAGACGAGCAATGTTATTTGCCCAAGGGTTCTACTAAAGCGACATTAGCAGATAAGCAGGGAAGATTGAAAAAACGCCTTAAAGAAGGGAGCGTATTAATTTTCGAGGTCAAAAAAGATAGTAAAACTGGAAAGGAAAAAGAGCCAGAGTCAAAGGAAACTCATGTAGTCCGTCTCACTAAAGTTACAGTCAGCGAAGACATCCTTTTTAAGACTAAGGTGGTGGAAGTAGAGTGGTTTTCAGAAGATGCGTTGCCCTTCGATTTGCAAATCTCTAATCGCAACAGTCAAGGAAAGCTAATCGAAGACATTAGCATAGCACGAGGCAACGTTGTCTTAGTAGATGCCGGACGCACTAGATCAGAACCGGAACGGCTATGGGAAAATCTCGGTTGGGAACAGCAACTACGACCTCGGTTGCAAGAAGAACCCCTCACTCAACAAGGTCGCGTTTATTTGTCCGAGCGCGGTCAATGGGTATTATTCGATCCTCAAGCGCCAGCCAAACAAGCAATGGTATGGAAATTACGAGACGTGCGTCCTGCTATTATCCTTGTAGAAAAGGACTCTTCGGACGCTAAGCTAGAATCCCTTCCCAAATGGCATCCCCAACAAGATTTACTCAATAGCGATCGCTTTGCCCGCGAATTTATCGTGGAAACTGAAGATGACGGACGCGCTTACCTCCGCTTTGGCGACGGCGTTTTAGGCAAACAACCCCAAACAACCGATCTCCTCGAAGCTATTTACCGGATTGGCAATGGCAGCCAAGGCAATGTAGGAGCAAAGGCGATCGCTAATATTTTTATCTTGCCAGAGAACTTAAAAAAAGCAAGCGATCTCCAAGCCGCACGAGATGGGATCGAAAAAGTTCGCAATCCCCTGCCTGCGGAGGGTGGAACAGATCCAGAACCGATCGAACAAGTGCGTTTGTACGCTCCTCAAGCATTCCGAGAGCAAAGGCGTGCCGTTACCGAACAAGATTATGCCACAGTTGCCCAAAGATATCCAGGGGTGCAAAAAGCTCTAGCAACCCGTCGCTGGACGGGCAGTTGGCACACCATTTTTATCACCGTCGATCGTCAGGGAGGACTGGCGGTAGATGAAGAATTTGAACGAGGTTTACTGGCATTTCTAGAAGAGTTCCGACTCGCAGGACACGATCTCGAAATAGAAGGACCTCGCTTTGTATCTCTCAATATTGCCATGACTGTAACAGTCAAACCCGACTATTTCAGAGCTTCAGTCAAACAAGCCTTATTAGAGACTTTTAGCAATCAGATTTTAGCAGACGAACAGTTAGGTTTCTTTCATCCCGATCGCTTGAGCTTCGGTCAGTCTATTTACCTGAGTGAAATCGTATCGAGTGCTATGGAAGTAGCAGGAGTAGAGTCAGTCAAAGTTACCCGTTTTCAGCGTTTGGACGCACCATCGACTACAGCACTAGAAACCGGACAAATCGAGTTCGAGCGTCTAGAAATAGCTCGTTTGGATAATAACCCCAATCTGCCAGAAAACGGCACGATCGAGTTTAATTTGGAGGGTGGACTATGAACGATCGCGATCGAACCCCCAAAACGCCAACAAACCGACCTGGTTTATCCCAAATAGCCTATCGCATTAGCGACTATAATGCTTTTTTCCACAGGCTGCTCGAGCTTTTGCCCCAACCAGATGCTTCCGGGAAAGTCCCTCTAGCAAGATTAACCACTCGCTCGACAGACGACGCGGCGATAGCACTCATTGATGCCTGGGCGATAGTAGCAGACGTGCTAACTTTTTATCAAGAGCGCATTGCTAATGAAGGCTATTTGCGTACCGCTACAGAAAGACGATCGCTTTTGGAGTTAGCGAGGGCGATCGGTTACGAACTCAATCCTGGGGTAGCCGCCAGCACCTATTTAACCTTTACCGTAGAAGAGGCTCCCGACTCGCCCACCGTGGCAAATATACCTAAAGGTACCCAGGTAATGAGCGTTCCCGAAGGGGAGGAATTGCCCCAAAATTTTGAAACGATCGAGGATTTTACCGCCTACGTTCAATGGAACGCCATCAAACCCAGGCTAACCCGTCCCCAAAAAATTACTCTCCAAACTATCCAATTCTACTTAAGCGGCATCGATACCCAACTTGAAGCAGGAGATTCCCTCCTTTTGCTGGATGAGGAAAATCCCGATCGCATCTATCTGCTCAACCTTACCAGCGTCGAGACTAACTCTGAAGAAAACTATACCTTAGTTAAATTGAAAGCTCCCCCTCTCGCCGCGCCTCTGGATACTCCTCTTCTAGATACTCCCCTGCGCCAACCCCAACTGTTCGCTTTTCGAGAACAAGCCTCCTTATTCGGTAGCAACGCACCTGAATGGGACACATTATCCCCAGAAATTAAACGCAGTGAAATCGAAATTTATGGAGGGGAAATTGAGGGTGGTGTTATTCGGATTGTCAGTCAGAATAATAATAATAATTGGCAGTCAAATTTAGTTGGTAAAGAACTGCCCAATTTAGATATTAGCGCTCTAGTAATTAATCAAAGCGGCGATCTATTTGTGGCTATTCCCAGTCAAGGAGTTTTTCGTCTCATTGCAGGTAGCGATCGCTGGGTGTCAATTAACGATGGTTTAACCAACTTCAATATTCAAAGCCTTTACGTTAACGACAAAGGACATCTTTTTGCCGGAGGTTCCAACAACGGAACTGCTGGTGGGGGTGCATTTCGTTCTAAAGATAACGGCAATAGCTGGACGGAAATCGCAACTGGCACGATCGGGGTCGAACGCGATACAGAAAATGAAAATACGGCTCCAGAGAATCCTAAGTTCATAGCAGTTAATACTAGCATATCCAATACTGTTGTCCGATCGTTTCTAACTTACGAAAAAAATAGAACTGTCTATATTTTTGTTGGCACGGATAATGGGGTTTATAGGTCTGAGGATGGTGGTAAAAACTGGAAACAAGTCAACACTATTTCAGGAAATAATGGTTCTCTAGAAAATACTGTTGTTCGTTCTCTAGTTTTATACAAAAAACAACCTCCCCAAGGCACGGGAACAATAAAGAGCGATGGTACTAAGGTTATTGGAGAGGGAACGAGCTTCCAAACCGAGCTAACAAAAGGAGATCTCATTAGTGCTGGCGGTCAAATCAGATTGGTCGCGGCAATTAACAGCGAAAAAGAAGAACTGACGGTTAATCCTGCCTTTGACCCTCCACTATCAAAAAATCCCTATCCTTTCTCGATTTACCATCCTCCCCAAGGCACGGGAACAATAAAGAGCAATGGTACTACGGTTACTGGACAGGGAACTCGCTTCAGAAGCGAGCTAACAAAAGGAGATCTCATTAGTGCCGCCGGTCAAATCAAATTGGTCACAAAAATTACTAACGAGACAGAACTGACGGTTAATTGTGCCTTTGATCCTCCACTATCAGAAAATTCTTTCTCAATTTATCATCCTCCCCAAGGCACGGGAACAATAAAGAGCAATGGTACTGCAGTTAATGGACAAGGAACGAATTTCCTAACCGAGTTAACATTAGGAGATTTCATTAGTGCCGCCGGTCAAATCGGAGTGGTCACAAAAATTACCAACGAGACACAACTGACGGTTAATCCTGTCTTTACTCCTCCACTATCAGAAAATTCCTATCCTTTCTCGATTTACCATCCTCCCCAAGGTACGGGAACAATAAACAGCAATGGTACTACAGTTACTGGAGAAGGAACGAGTTTCCGAACCGAGCTAACAAGAGGAGATTTCATTAGTGCCGCCGGTCAAATCAGAGTGGTCACAGAAATTACCAACGAGACACAACTGACGGTTAATCGTGTCTTTGACCGTGTATTATCAGGCAATCATTTCTCGATTTACCATCCTCCCCAAGGCACGAGAACAATTGCGCAAGGCACGGGAACAATAAAGAGCAATGGTACTACGGTTATTGGAGAGGGAACGAGCTTCCTAACCGAGATAACATTAGGAGATCTCATTAGTGCCGCCGATCAAATCAGAGTGGTCACGGCAATTACCGACGATACACAACTAACGGTTAATCGTGCCTTCGATCTTCCATTATCAGACAATTCTTTCTCGATTTACCATCCTCCCCAAGGCACGGGAACAATAAAGAGCAATGGTACTGCGGTTACTGGACAAGAAACGAATTTCCTAACCGAGTTAACAGTAGGAGATTTCATTAGTGCCGCCGGTCAAATCAAATTGGTCACGGCAATTAATAGCCAGACAGAACTGACGGTTAATTGTGCCTTTGACCCTCCACTATCAGAAAATCCCTATCCTTTCTCGATTTACCATCCTCCCCAAGGCACGGGAACAATTTCCAGCAATGAAAATGAAACTACGGTTAATGGAATGGGAACGAGCTTCCTAACCGAGATAACATTAGGAGATCTCATTAGTGCCGCCGGTCAAATCAAATTGGTCACGGCAATTAATAGCCAGACAGAACTGACGGTTAATTGTGCCTTTGACCCTCCACTATCAGAAAATTCTTTCTCAATTTATCATCCTCCCCAAGGCACGGGAACAATTTCTCTCAATGAAAATCAAACTACAGTTACTGGAGAAGGAACGAGCTTTATCACCGAGTTAAGAGTAGGAGATCTCATTAGTGCCGCCGGTCAAATCAGAGTGGTCGCGGCAATTACCAGCGAGAGACAATTGGCGCTCGATCGTGCCTTTGATCTTCCACTATTAGACAATCTCTATCCTTTCTCGATTTACAATCTTCCCCAAGGCACGGGAACAATTTCTCTCAATGCAAATGAAACTACAGTTACTGGAGAAGGAACGAGCTTCATCACCGAGTTAAGAGAAGGAGATGTCATTAGCGCCGCCGGTCAAATCAGATTGGTCGCGGCAATTAACAGCGAGAGACAACTGACGCTCGATCGTGCCTTTAACCCTCCACTATCAGAAAATCCCTATGCCTTCTCGATTTACAATCTTTCCCAAGGCACGGGAACGATTAGTCCAAAATTGATTGCAGGAACGGATACTGGTGTTTTTGAACTGACAAATATCACCGCAAATATAACGCCAAATAGTCCTACCTGGACTGATAAAAGTGGCAACATACCACTAGAAGATAGAGATATTCAGATTTTAATTTCCTATCAGCCTAATCAAGATAACCCAGAAGAACTCGTTCTTTATGCCGGAACAGCTAATGGCAGAGTCTACAAATTCCCCGATCATAACGAACAGTGGGAATCGCTTGGTACGATAGATTCTGATTCTCCTCAAAAAATTACTTCGTTAGCCGTTAATTCAGATGAAAGGATCTTAGCAGGTACTGAAAGCCAGGGTCTTTATTACTTCATTAATAACCAAACTTGGAAACCAATCGATCCAACTTCAAAAACTATTAAAATCCCCCAAGCTATTACTTCTCTAGCAGTTAAGGAAAAAGAGTTTTTTGCTGGAACTAAATTTGCTGGTTTTCCTCAGGAGGAATGGCCAAACTTTGAAATTGCCGATCGACCAATTCAACTAGATACGCTCTATCCTCAAATTTTAAACAACAGTTTGATAGTTTTAGTTAACGGCGAACATTTCGAGTATCGTCGAGTACAAAGTATTTCCACTCCCTTAGTTAGTGGCTTCGAGCTAAGCGCACAAATTACTCAGATCGAACCTAACGATCGCCTCAGAGAACCTAACAAGTTTAACCGACGCACTACTAATGTGCTAGTACAAAGCGAACCGTTAGAATTAGCCCCAGAAATACTCACTATTCCTGCTCGCGGGGAAGAAATTTTTCAAGATCCGATCCAACAAGAAACCTTTTTAGAGCCGATCCAACAAGATTTTAACCAAACAAAAACCATTTTTCTAAGTCAGTTTATCGAAAACTTACAAAGCGATCGAAAAATAATTATTAGTGGCAAACGCATTCGCACTCAGATTAACGATATAGGTGGTATATTGCGCCCTGCAAAGTGGCAGCAAATTAGAAGTTTAACCGAGCGAGCTGTTTATTCTTTAGTTGCTAATATTTTTAATATCTTTGCCGGTACCGATCGAGGCATTTATCGTTCTAGCAATAACGGCGAAAACTGGGAACTTCTCGGATTACCAGAAGTAGCAGTTTTTTCTCTGAAAATTCACAATAATGATATCTTTGCAGGTAGCGATCGGGGGATTTATCATTCTACCAATAATGGTGATAACTGGAAAAATAAAAGTAACGAATCACTAGCACAAGCTAAAGTTTTTTCTCTAGCAATTCACAGCCTTGAAAATGTTACTTACATCTTTGCAGGTAGCGATCGAGGTATTTATCGTTCTATCGATAACGGTAATAAATGGGAACCTGCCCGATTACCAGAAGCCGCAGTTTTTTCTCTAGCAATTCAAACTAGTTTCCGTTCAGGGACGGGAACAATAAAGAGCGATGATACTACAGTTACTGGAGTGGAAACGAGCTTCACCAAGGAGTTAATAGAAGGAGCTCTTATTCGTGTCGAAGATCAAATCAAAGTGGTCACCGAAATTATCAACGAGACACAACTAAGGGTTGATAATCCCTTTGACTCTCCACTACCAGGAAATTCTTTCTCAATCTACTATCTTCGCCAAGGCACGGGAACAATTTCCAGCAATGGTATTGCGGTTACTGGAATGGGAACGAGCTTCACCAAGGAGTTAACAGTAGGAGCTCTCATTCGTGTCGAAGATCAAATCAAAGTAGTCATTGAAATTATCAACGAGACACAACTGAGGGTTGATACTGCCTTTGAATCTTCACTATCAGACAATTCTTTCTCGATCGGTATTACTTACATCTTTGCAGGTAGCGATCGAGGCCTTTATCGTTCTAGCGATAACGGCGAAAACTGGGAAAAGACAAGTAACGAATCACTAGCACAAGCCAAAGTTTTTTCTCTAGCAATTCAAACTACTTTTCGTTCGGGTAAGGGAACAATTTCTCTCAATGAAAATGAAACTAGGGTTACTGGAATGGGAACGAGCTTCACCACCGAGTTAACACAAGGAGCTCTCATTGGTGCTGCAGGTCAAATCAGAGTAGTAACCGAAATTACCAACGAGACACAACTGAAGGTTGATACCGCCTTTAACCCTCCACTATCAGAAAATCCCTATCCTTTCTCGATCGGTATTACTTACATCTTTGCAGGTAGCGATCGAGGTATTTATCGTTCTAGTAATAATGGCGAAAAATGGAAACTTTTCGGATTATCAGAAGTAGCAGTTCTTTCTCTAGAAACTAATAATAATTACATCTTTGCAGGTACCGACAGTGGAAGCGTTCTTCGTTCTAGGAACAACGGCGAGAACTGGATACCTATAGATGCGGGATTAAGAGGGATGGAGGTACGATCGCTGCTAGCTATTGATGCTAATAATAACCTCTTTGCAGCAACTGAAGTGGGCATCTTCCGTTCGCCTGATAATGGAGCTAATATAGATCCGATTAAATGGGAACCCAGCAATAGCGGTTTAACTAATTCTCAGGTGCAATCGCTGGTCATGAACTCAGAAGAAACCGTACTCCTAGCTGGAACTACTCAAGGTATTTTCCGTTCTCTAGACAATAGCAACAGTTGGGAAGCAATTGATAGCTGGGAGTCGATCGAGAAAAAGTTAGAGAATAAAAATATTCAAGCATTATTACTAACTTCCAAGCTAATTTTTGTAGGAACTGCTGAGGGACTATTTAGGTCTAAAGATAACGGCGTTACCTGGCAACAAATTAAAGAAGATACGGGTTTAATTTATAGTAATATTCTTACCCTAGCTGTTAATGACATCGATAACGATAACACTGAAACCTTATTAGTAGGAACGATCGACGGTGGTTTATTCCAGTCCACAGATAATGGCAAGATCTGGAAATCCGTAGGTTTATACAATACCGACGTACAAACAATAGCAATCCAAAAGCAACTATCTAATAATTATCATCTATTTGTTGGCACTACTGAAAAAGGTATTTATCGATCGATAGATCGGGGTAATAGCTGGGAACAAATTATTGAGACCAGACCTGGTAGAGGAAGAATTTCCAGCAAAGACAACCAGGTTACTTGGGAAGGTAGCAACTTTAACCAACAAATCAAACCAGGAGATACTATCAATGCCGCAGGTCAAACAAGAACAGTTACCGCTGTTCCTGATGTTCCTGACAATACAACAGAAGTCACGCTGTCGGTGGATACTCCTTTCCGATCGGATTTAGTCGCTGAAACTCTTTTTACTATCAACACGGGATTGACAAATAGAAGTATTACTGCTGTGGCTGCTGGTTCTAGGCGGATTGAAGAAACCATAACTATTAACAATAACAACACGACAATAACAATAACAGAAGACAAAAAAAAGTTTACTGACATTTTGAAAGTCGGCGATACGATTAGCATTGATTTAAATGAAAATATCCAAACTCGAACCGTTACTCAAATCTCCGAGAAAAGTTTAACTGTTGACGAGCCTTTTGTTTTAGACCAACAAATAGAAGATCGAGAATACATTATTATTATCAATAAAGATCTGATCTTCGCTGGTTCTTCAGGTAGCGGGGTCTTTCGCTCCAAAGATAATGGCGATCGCTGGGAGCAAATTAACGTTAACTTAACAGATCTCGAAATTCGCTGTCTCAGTGTCGATCTTATTGGCAATGTCTGGGTAGGAACATCCACTGACGGCGTTTTCCGTTCCAACAATAACGGAGATTTTTGGATATCCTTTAACGACAATTTAGCCAATATAGACGTGCGGGCAATTGTAGTTAGCCAAGCAAATAGCGAAAACAACAAAATTTTTGTCGGCGGTATCGGTATTTTAATTTCTCCTGACGGCTTCGAGAGCAGTGCCTTACAACGTCAGGACGTACTCGAAGTCCTAAAAGCGCCTACCCCAATACAACAAGAGCCACTCTATCAAAAATGGAGAGTAAAAGATAAAGATGGCTTTGAAGCCGACCTAAAAACTGCACTACCAAGCCAAGAATTTACCCTCAACCATCTGACGCTATTGCCAGCAGCAGAGGACAGCGAAGTAGTTAGCGAAGTAGTTACGATCGCCATCCCTCCCAACGACGAGCAACTTCCCTTATTAACTTTGAGAGAACCCCTGAAAAACAGTTATGACCCAGAAACCGTAGATATTTATGCTAACCTAGTCCAGGCAACTCACGGACAAACAGTAGAAGAGGTGCTAGGAAGTGGAGATGGCAATGCCTCTAACCAGCGCTTTACCCTACAAGAACCGCCCCTGACCTATGTTTCTGCACCCACAGCCAGCGGTGCCAAAAGTACCTTAGAGGTAAGGGTAAACGGCGTTCTCTGGCAAGAAGTACCTTCCCTCTACCCTCTCAAACCTCACGACCAAAGTTATATTATTCGTATCGAAGATGACGGGACTACTAGCGTCACCTTTGGCGATGGAGTCAAAGGGTCTCGTCTGCCAACTGGATTGGAAAACATTACAGCTACCTATCGTCAAGGGATTGGAACCGAAGGCAACGTAGGTGCAAAGAGTCTGAGCGTTCTCAACAGCACTCCTCCAGCAATTGCTGAAGTTATCAATTCCTTACCCGCTACGGGAGGAACTCCAGCAGAAAGCATCAAACAAGTCCGCGAAAAAGCTCCTTCAACGGGGCGAATTTTAGACAGGATCGTATCGTTACAAGATTTTGAAGATTTTGCCCGCAGTTTTACTGGTATCGGCAAAGCTATAGCCACCGAGCTTTGGAGCGAACAAACTCAAATCGTTCACATCACGATCGCCTCGGACGCAGGAGAGAGTGTACCTCAAGAATCAAGGCTGTATACCAGTTTAATAGAGGCGATCGATGCAGCTAGAGACCCCCTGCAACAAGTTGTAGTAGATAGTTACCAACCTCTACGGTTCAATATCGAAGCCAAATTATTAGTAAATCCTAGATATCAAAGTGAAGTAGTAGCACTCAAAGCGCGAGATGCCTTAAAAAAGACCTTTGACTTCCAAGTAAGGAACTTCGGTCAGCCAGTAACCACAGCAGAAGCGATCGCTGCCATCCAAAACGTTGAGGGAGTAACAGCCGTCGATCTCGATGCTCTCTATCAAAGCGTTCGAAGCAAGGCGTTAAACCAATCCCTGTTTGCTTCCCTTGCTCGTTACTACTCGATAAATAACCAAATACTCCCAGCCCAAATGTTATTGCTTAATTCTGCCGGAATCAAACTGACAATCGTACCCACGCTATGAACCAATTGACTGTCCGAGATCGTCTTTATAAACTACTACCCGCCATTTATAAGTTGCGGGATACCACCGAGGGAGAACCCCTGCGAGCACTATTAGCAGCGATCGAAATTGAACTAAACACGATTGAGAAGGACATAGCCAATCTCTACGATAACTGGTTCATTGAAACCTGCCAAGACTGGGTAGTCCCTTACATCGGCGATTTGCTTGACGTGCGAGAGCTTTATGCTGACAATATTCAGTCTTTAACAGCTGCAGAAGTTTCAGGGAAGAGAATCTACGGTCAACGAGAGTGGCGAGCTTATGTAGCCAATACTTTAGCCTACAGACGACGCAAAGGTACTGCTCCCATTCTCGAACAGTTAGCGCGAGATCTGACGGGTTGGCGATCGCGAGCAGTAGAATTTGGTCGCTTAGTTTCAACTACTCAAAACCTCAATCACGTTATTACTAACAGCACTCTCGTCAATTTGCGAGCCGATAACTATTTGCAGATAATTGGGACCCCCTTTGAACGACAGGCGGCTTATTCTGCTGAAATTCGTCCTGCTAGTCGAGGGGGTCGCTACAACGTTCCTAATATCGGGTTGTTAGTCTGGAGGTTGCAAAGCTATCCCATAGAAAAAAGCACCGCTGGCAGAATCAACCAAGAATGCTACACTTTTAACCCCCTCGGCTACGATGACTTACCCTTGTTTAACCAGCCTCAAACCGAAACCGATATAGTTACCTTAGCTCAAGAAATCAACGTGCCAGGGATGTTACGCATTCCCCCTCTAGCTAACGAACTAAAGCAACGGCGAGAGTTACTTTGGCAAGGAAAACGTCCCGAAGGTATTCGTTACTTCGATAGCGACCCAGTACTGCAAATTTTTATTGACGGTCAATCCGATCCCATTCCCCCAGAAGAAATCCTCATCTGTAGTTTAGAAAATAAAGATGAAGAAACCTCCGCAGAAAGAAAGTGGCGGATGCCAAATTACGAGGGCGATCGCCTTCCTGGAGACCCCCCACTACCAACACAAGTAGTAGCAGTAGATCCAACACTAGGCAGAATTAGATTTCTCGATCGACCCTTTCCCCAACGAGTGGAAGTAAGCTACTTCTACGGATTTAGCGACGACCTTGGCGGCGGATCTTACTCTCGCGATGAAGCTGAAAATATTCTCCCAGCAAGCCAAGCACCAGGAAAAATTTATCCCTCAATCTCTGAGGTAGAGCGAGTAAATTCAGCCGACCCTAACCCCCTGGCGGTGGCTATTGAAACTTGGAACCAAAAAGTTACAGCATGGCAAGGATTGCAAGATTCTACCAACGTTCCCTTAGCCAAGATCGCCATTCCCAGTATTAGAATCACCAAGAGAAATATTAAAAGCGAAAAATTTCGCCCTTCCTTTTCCCCAGGCATTATTAACGGTCTTTCAGTAATTGGCAATCCCAGAAGCAATCGAGTAATAGTAACCCCCGGTCAAGCGATCGACAATCGGGGTAGGTTAATTACTCTTTCGCAAGAAATTTCAATTACTCTGAATCCAGAAAAATATGACATCGCTGATTATCCAGACCAAAAAGGGTTTTTAGTTATTTTCTATCGTTCCTACTGGCAAAGAAACCCCCAGAAAACTCAACAACAATTGCCGATTGAATTCCTTCCAGAAACAGCTATCGACGATCTCGAAGATAGCGAAAAAACTTTTATTCCCCTCGCACGCTTAGAAGTAGATTCCCAGTTCAGGCTGGTTAGACAACCAGAAAACCTTGAGATAAAATTTAGAGCTGGTATCGTTCGCGGTTTGGAAGTAAAAGTTTTCTCAGAAAAGCTAGAGGCGATCGTTACCCCAGGAATGGCAGTAGACAAACAAGGAAGAGGGATCGCGATCGCTGAGAATTTTTCAGTAGATTTCAATAATCGCTATCTGGGAACAAATACCAATCAATGGCTTATCTTATCCCAAAGCAGAGGATTCTTGACACCCAGATGGCAGATCGAGTTAGTTAACTCAGAAGAAATTGACCCCGATCGCCATTATATTCAGTTAGAAGCTTTCAATAACATTCCTAAAATTCAGATCGATCGAATCGAGGAACTCACAAACTTAGATGTTAAAGCAGTTAATCCCGATCGGGCTATAATCGAAATCTCTCGAGGAACAGTAACTGACTCTTCAGGAACAGAAATTCAACTAGAACAAAGTTCCCGACTGGATTTAAGCGCCTACCACGGTCAAACCCTAACTCTGTTTATCTCTTCTCAAACCGGACAGGGATTATTGCCTTTAAAGCCAGTCGATCCAGTAGGGGAAGAATGGCGAAATTTAGGCATAGTACCCCAAGAACCCCAAAACAACCTCGCCAACACCGAAATTATTCTCATTAAAGATAGTCGCACCTATGAAGGCAATCTCGACATCGTAATACCACCCAAAAAACAACTCAAAATTATTGCTCTCAACGAACATCGTCCCCACTTACAAGGCAATATTTACGTTCGAGGAACTGCAGATGATAAAGATACTCAACCAGGGGAGTTGCTTTGCAATGGTCTGTTAATTGAAGGTAATTTAATCGTGCGATCGGGTAACTTACAACGCTTGCAGATTAGTCACTGCACTCTAGTACCCGAAAAAAGCCAACTAAAGGTGCAATCGAGCCAACAATTATTTGAAGATCCAGAAACAACACAACCAGAAACCATCGATCTAATCGGCTTATTAATATATTGCCTGAATCTGGTTTGGCAGTCGATTCGCCGCGATTTAGGCTGGAAAAATTCTTCAGATCGATACAATCTGACTCAATTTTCTCAACTGTACTCCCAACAGCTACAGTCGATAGTTGCTCTCATGGAAAAAAATATTTGGGGTTGGAGTCGATCGACAGATGGTGAAAAAGATGGCGAAAACATTATCGGAAAGATTATAGAATCGTGTTTTTGTCCTCAAGTTCCAACCCCTACCGGAGGAGATAATTCCCGCTTAGAAGTTATCCTAGATCGCAGTATTTGCGGTTCTATCTTGCTAGCAGATACGGTACCTAAACTAAAAATTGAAGATAGCATTATCGACAAGAAAAACTATAGAGACAAGCAGCAACGAGAAATCAGTGGAGTTGCGCTCTTCGCTGGCGGTGCTGATGCCGATATTCACAGTAGCACGGTTTTAGGAACGACCACAGTTAAAACTATAGAAGCTAGCAATAGCATCTTCACAGAAAAAGTAACCGTTTTCAGAAGACAGATTGGTTGCATTCGCTTCTCTTACGTAAGCGCAACATCTCAAACTCCCCGCCGCTATCGATGCCAACCCGATCTAGCTTTGAGTCAACAATTAGATACTCTACCACAAGCGATTACTTCTTTTGCGATCGATACAAAATCAGGTTCGGGTACCATATCCAACGAGCCTGGAGATGCCAAAAAAATAATTGGCGACAATACAAATTTTTGTAACGAATTAGAAAAAGACAGCGTAATTATTGCCATTCAGGATGGAGAAAAAAATATAACTCAAACTAGAACCGTCACTGAAATACAAACTGAAGATATTTTAACAGTGGATAAAGCTTTCGATCCGCCCTTAACATCGGAAACTACTTTTAAAATACCTTTTCTGTTCGCCGGAACTTTAGGTAATGGGATTTTTCATTCTTTTAACAATGGTGATCGCTGGGAAAATATTAGTAAAAATCTATCTAATCTTTATGTAACAGCAATAATATTCACATATTCTCAGAATGAGACAACAACTTCTCAGAATGACAAAATAACAGTATTCGCAGGTACCACAGACGGTAAAGTATATCGCTCTCAAATTAACCAAGCATATCGCTCTCAAAATGATGAAAATATAGATTGGACGCAAACTATTTTGAGGGGAAATAATACAGCAATTTCCCCTCTCTTAGGTGACAAAGATTGTGAAGAAAAATTATGGGCTGCTACTTCCGGTAACGGGGTATGGCAAACTAATGATAATGGAGAAAATTGGACACAAATTAAAGAAGGACTGACTAACTTAAATGTTACGAGTCTAGCAGTCAATTCCAAGGGGAAAGTATTTGCTGGAACCGCAGGCAACGGCGTTTTTCTCTACACTACCGAAACCTCCCAAAATAGGGAAACCTCTCAACGTTGGATATCATTTAATACTGGCTTAACCAATTTCGACATAACAGTTTTGATAGCCGATGTAGAAGGTCAACTTTTTAACGGTCAACTTTTTGCTGGCACAAAAAATGGAGGAGTTTTTTATTACTCCGACAACAGAAATAGGTGGGTAGAAATAAATCAAAATTTGACAAGTTTAAATATTACCGATCTTGTTGCCTGCACTTATAAAGATGAGGAGCTACTATTTGCTGTAACCGATGATGGTCAACTGTTTCGCTCCTTCGATCGCGGCATCAATTGGCAAAAACTGAGTCTGGATCTCAAAGGGACTGCGATCGCAGTTTTAGAAGTAGATAAAACTAATGGCGATTTATTTCTGGGTACGGCTGCGGGAAACATAATGCGCTCTCAAGATGGAGGCGATAACTGGCTCTCAATCGATCGGGGACTAACTAATGTAGCCCAAAAACTTTTGATAATGGCAAGTTTACAACCTAGTTTTACTTCCGCATTTTATGGCGATCCAGGTTACGCTCAACTGAGCCAAAACTGCGCGCTCGAAATCCGAACTGGAGCCGAAGATGGTTCGGAAATGGGCGTTTTTAACTCCCTCAAACAACCCCAAAGACAAGACAATTTGCAAGCCAACCTAAAGGAATATTTGCGCTTTGGCTTACAAGTAGGAACTTTTTATATTACTTAAGAATATAAGCAAATGAAAGGCGACTTTACCAGATTAACTTTTGACTCCAAAAAACACTACAACAGCGTCCGCATGCAACAAGGACGTTTGCAACTCGATTCTGATTGGAACGAGCAAGTTGACATTCAAAATTATCTGCGCCGCGCTCAAATATTAGCCTCGATCGGTTCTGATAGTGGCGTTCCCAGTTACAATCCAAAAACTAAAAAACCTCGCACCGATAGCTTTGAGTTAAAAATTATTCCTCGAGACCAGAAACAAATCGGCGAGGATTTACAAATCGCCCCCGGTCACCTTTATATTGGGGGTACCCTTTGCGAACTAGAATTGGGAACACCTTTCACAGCAATCATAAAAGAACCAGACGGTGAAAATATCAAAGTTGAAGTATCTAGTCTTGTGGTTGATGGACGAAAATTTGAAGAATATCAGTGGTTGGAAGTCGTACCAGAATCACAAGATAAAATTTACCAAATTAAACAGAAAGGTGTTGACCTAGAAAAACGGCTGCTGACTTTAACAGATTTCTCAAAAAGTACAACAGACAAAGCAACAGACCAACAAACAGAACAAAACTTAGGTACTATAAAGCTGCGTCGTCTGTTAACTTACAAAACCCAACCAGATTATCCCAATCCCGAAGAAAATCTACCACAAGGAAACTATTTCGCTTTCGCTTATATCGATGTCTGGGAACGTAACATTACTACCATTGAAGATCCCTCCATCCGCGAAATCGCCCTCAACATTCCCGATACTACAACCCGCAGCAAAACAGTTTGGCAATTAAAGCTTCTCAAAATCACAGAAGAAGCTGGAAAGCAGTTGCCAGATTTTGTTAATGCAATAGAAGTAGCTGAAAACCAACAAGAGGCTAAAAACACACTTATTGATGATTTAAAGAAATTTACCGATCGACAGCAAAAGATACCAAACCTACAATCAAAATCTTTCAAAGACGATTTTAATAAGCTAACTACTAGTGATGAACAGAAGCATGAATTTGAACAATTATTAACTCGATACAACACAATCGTCGATGAATCTATTTCTCAGGATGAATTTATTTCTCAGAGTGACAAAGTATGGGAAAAATTTCTTAACAATAATCAAACGCGTTTTGCTGAGGTAAAAATGAATGCCTGTGCTGGACTATGCACTAACGTAGGTGCTTCTACATCTAGCACAAACGGTTATCAACGTTTAGAGAATCAATTATATAGAGTAGAAATTCACGATCGCGGTCGAATAGGAACAGCAAAATTAACAACAGAACCATCAGCAACATTTAAATGGTCTCGGGAAAACGGTAGCATTGTTAGCTCCATTGTAAGAATTGAAGGTAATACGATCGTTATTCCCAAGTCTAGTCAGGATGCCTGGAGTTCCTCCAAACCCGGACAACAGTGGATTGAAATTAATAATGAAGAAAGAGAGTTAAAAGGCAAACCAGGAGTACTAGCTCCGTTAACCAGAATAATTTCAGATACAAAAATCGAGTTTGGTAGTCTCACCACTAACCTTCCCAAGAAGGTAACCAAAGTAAGACGTTGGGAAGGTGCTGCCATAGAGATAAAATCTGAGGAATGGATCGAGCTAGAAGGAGGAATTAAGGTCAAGTTCTCTTCAGATTTATACTATGAAACTGGGGACTATTGGTTAATTCCGGCAAGAACTGCAACCAATGACATCCAATGGCCAGACGATGGAGGCAAACCTGCTAAACCGATACCTCAGGCTCCTCGCGGAATTAAGCACGATTACTCTCTCCTGGGATTGGTGAACATCGTAAAAATCAACGACCAACTTAAATTTGAGGGATTTGAGCAGGAAGAACAACAGCAAAACGGAGAAGACGATCGACAAAATAAAAATCAAAAAAAACCCTTAGATCGACGCACTATTTTTCCTTCTCTGCAAAATAGTTTCGATAAGCAAAACGGAGGAACTATAAAAGGTGATGTCAACATCGGTACTAGCGATCGAACAGCTAACCTCAAAGTCGCTGGCAAAGTCGGCATCGGCATAGAAAAAATTAATTCCAGATTGCACGCTAAAGGTGCTGGATTTATCGAAGGTACGGAAAAAATTACCAGCGATGGAACACAAGTAACCAGGTCTACAACTAAAACTGAATTACATCCAGGAGATTTACTCAAAGCTGAAAACCAAACAAAAATTATCACTCAAGTTAACTCTGACCAAAGATCTTTGACCATTGATAGTGAATTTTCGTCAAACCTAGTAGATAGTTCATTTGATTATCAGCAGCCGATCGCCCGCTTGGAAGATAGCACGGATAATACTCAGTTCGTCGTCCTGGGTAACGGCAATACTGGCATCGGTACTGCTCATCCGGTGAATAAACTCGATGTAGCCGGAGCCGTAGCGATCGGGAAACAATATGCGGGCAACTTAAGCGTGCCGGAAAATGGTTTATTGGTTCAAGGTCAAGTAGGCATCGGCAACTTTACACTACAGTCCATGCCAGAGGCAATCTTAGAACTCAACTCCTCCC
>JASJDA010000135.1 GCA_030065755.1 Prochloraceae cyanobacterium
ACCCATAAACAATTATTACAATTGGATGTCGCTACGCTCCGTTATATTGGTAGCAATTCCTCCCCCACTTAAAACATTGTGTTCTGAACGAACACTCGTTTTTGAAGAGGGGGAATCCTTGCTACATTAGGTTGAAAAATAACTAGACAACATTTACATTAAAATCAATACTGACAACTAAGTCGTTGTAATCTTTGTCACCTCCACCAGTAAAGTCTTCAAAACCAAAGGTATTATTTCCTAGTAAGCGAACGTGATCTATATTGTCCGAATTTGCTCCTAAGAAGGGGAAGAAAACATCATTCAGGTTTCCGTTAGTAGCAATAAAAGGTGCATAAAGAGCCCCACCTCGCAGAGTATTACTCAATGATGTTTGTTGCCCATTAACTCCTGTTACCTGAATATCTGATACCCTCAGCTCGATCGCTGCTTGCGCATAGCCAGCATCCCCTGGAGCAAACCGATTACCGTTGCTATCGACAATTTCCCCAGCTAGATTATCTATTTGATAAAAACCAACAAAGTTATTGAAATCAGCGTCTCGATCGACGGTAAATGTAACTTGAACGTTTCCAGAAAATTGGGTTAGATCGATAACTTCTTGTTCGATTTTTCCTTGTGGATGTGCGATAAACCCGTCCAAAGATGGCTGCTCGCCTACAACTTCCACAGTTAATACTAAGTCATTAAAATCGTCGTCCAAATCTGGAGCGCTAGAAGGTAAATCTTCCCAGTTGATGGTCAACGGATTGTTTGCATTGGCAGGATCGACTCGCAGCTTGTTAGAGTCAGTAAAGGAGAAGAAAACATTATCGACATCGCCTCGAATTGCTTCTGCTGCACTGCCATTGGACACCAAATAAAAGCCGAGGAAACTATCGCTGCTAAACTGCACCACGCGGGAGGCTCGATCTAATATAGGGCTTCGATCGTTTAAAGAGCTAAAAATAACCTTACCCTGACTCAAAGCAGCTTCGAGATAACCTGGATCCCCTGGATTTAAGCTGCCGATCGCGCCGTTTGCGTTGTCAACTTGGAATACGCCAAATTCGTTAGTCAAATCAGCACTGCTGGCATTAATATCGAGGTTAAATTGTAAGTTAGTAGCTACACCTGGAGAACCTCCAATTGCTAAAGCACCACTTGTCTGATTAAAAACAAGATTGGCATTAACATTTGCAGCCAATCCTGGACCACCTAAAGTTTGAATTGTGTTGTTAGTATTAGCAGCTAAAGCATGGTCGCCTCGTTGACCTTTAATATAATGCAGTAGTATTACCTGATCTGTGTCGCCATCGAGATCTGCATCAAATTGGAAAAATTCGGCTCCAGTTGTGCCATCGTAAATAAAATTATACCAGCGGTCTTCAGGTATACCTAAACCTGGTAGTTGGCCATACTGCCAGTAGGTATTAGCAAAAACTCCATCCGGTAATATTAGAGTGGCGATAATTTCCTCGTTGATTTGCTCTACATTTAAGACTTGATAGTTTATATCAAATTCGAGGAAGCCTCTGCTGAAATCGTAGCCAAGTGGGGGTTGCTCGGGGTTATTGGGAGCGTCAGGTGCTGGATTGCTTACAAATAAAACATTATTAAACTCGATATTTTGTTTGCCTGGACTGTTGATATTCGACTGCAGGATGAAATAGTTATTGATATTAACCAGCTCATTGGCTATCTGATTGGGATCGGTAATGTTAGCGAAGTCAAAGTTGGGATCGAGAATGCGGACGATATTGTTCCTAACTGGAGTACCTGGCGCGAGTTGAGGAAGTGCATTTAGATCCACGTTAAACAGAAAGTCCGCCTGTGTCAGTTGTGCTTGGAAGCCAACCAAAATAGCTAATTCTCTGCGAGAAGCAACACTTCTAATCAGGGTATTTCCGTTTTGTTGCTGTACGAACTCTAGATCGGCAAATGTAGTTATCTCTGGACCTAAACCACCAATACCGATGCGATCGACACCTGGAGTAAAATCAAAAATATAGGCAGGTGATTGTGGTATGTCGCCAAAAATAGCAAATAGATCGCCGCTATCGCTGCTATTATCCGCCGCAAATAGGTTATTTGCATTTCCGCCAATCAGAAAACTCGGGCCAACTCCAGCAAAGAGATAGTCAACTCCAGACCCGCCAAATACGATGTCATTTCGACCGGCAAATAAGGTGTCAACTCCTTCACCACCTTCTAGTGTGTTGTTACCAGCTCCAGCAGTGGCATCAAGAATATCGTTTCCAGCTTCTCCAAACAGTTTGTCTCTCGTATTGGCAGTTAGTTCGTCATTACCTTCACCGCCACGCAAGGTATTATTCCCTTGACCGGATGCACCCTCTAAGATGTCGTTACCTGCTAAACCTAGAAGTAGATCTCTGGTACTTTCGGCAAACAGTTCGTCGTTATTGGGAGTTCCTCGAACAACAGCCATTAACTTTTTCCCTCCTAATTCTGTCAAAAAACAGCTTATTTAGAGTTTAGATTTTAAGATTTTACTACTAAAGTTTTCTAGCGAAAACCTCAAATACTTTCTTCTTTAGTCAAACAAATTGTCTGACATAAATCTTCCGCTGTTTATTATATTAGAAATCGATACTCTTTTTTTAAAAAAAAGATTATGCAAAAATTCATATAGTATTAATTATTTTTAAATAATGTCAATATAAATTATAAAAAGCTGTATGACAGGTAAATTACGCCTAGCTTATTAGATTGTCAAAATAACAATACAAAACCGAGGAAATAAAATATTTTTTTATCTCAAAATGTGTTATACTAATAACTACATATAGTTATTAGTATAAAGACAGTTCTTATTAAAAGCAGATTCATCTTTTTTGGTTTGACGAATTCATTCTTATATTTACTTTTGACCTTTGGCTTTGGACTTTTGACTTTTCAACTCAGCTTGTTCCATTTCTTCGATCGCGTGTTTGCTGCGACGTAAATAAGCTACAAATAGCAAAATAGAAAAAGTAAGAATAGCTAAACCAATTACATCATTAGCAAAAGTATCGTACAAACCGTGTAAAATTGCTGCTATTGCTAAGCCAATAAAAATAATTGCATTTTGGCGAGACGGGTTAATTGCTGCTAAACCTAAAAAGTAGCCGACAATTCCAGCCCAAATAGCATGAATCAGGGGTAAAGAGATAAAACGAACAGTATTAATCAAAACGTAATCGCCAACACCAAAACTTCCGCGAGCCAAACTAAAAGCATATTGCAGAGAATAATTAGCTCCTTCAGCAATAGCAAATCCCAATCCTGACATTGCTCCATAAAAAGCTGCAGTTAATGGTTCTTTTAATTTGCCAGGACGTAACATAAATAAGTAAATAGGGAGAGCTTTACAACTTTCTTCTAAAACACCTACACCCAAAATAAAACCAATAATTTGCAAAATAATATCGTCAGAATCCGCAGCAGCATAAAGGATGTTAAAGGGAGGAACTTTTTGGAAAAATAGCAAGATGGGGATACCGATTAAAGCAGTAAATAAAACGCATTTAATTATATTTTTCCAAGAAAATTGTGGCGGTCTAATTATGTTATGTAATACTATTCCCCAAATAGAAGCATAATAAATCCCCAATATCCAAGCGATATTTTCTAAGTTAGAATTGCCAGCTAAAAAACTTACGACCCAGGGAAATAAGCCAAAAAATAGTAAAATTCTGACATAGTTGCTTTTGTATAGCTCGAAACTTAGAGCTTCTTTGTATGGAAATACAGAAGAAAACTTAAACGTCCGTAGAGTTTCGATAAACTCACTATTATTACTTGCTGTTACACCGGATTCGATGGGAAGTAATTCCAGCTCAAAAGTCCAGTCAGGAGAATTATTTCCTATTTGTTTGCCTTCAAGTTTGACTTTTTTAATAGACTCTATTTCCAAACTTATTAACCGATCGCCAATAGATGAAACTAGTTGTCGATCGGGTACTTGCTTCGCTTCTAAAATAAGGTGCAAGCAATTATTTTGCAATTCACATTTAACTACCGCAATTTCTTCAGGTAAAATATTTTTAATTAAAGCAGCGCTCGCTTTTGTATTTCCCTGCTTGGCAAGATTTATAGTATCTGGCTTAATCATAACTAAAAGAACTGGGGCAGTTTCATGGAACGTCTCTACTCTTCGCTTTCTAAATTTTGTTTAGCAACTTTCTTTTCCAAATCTGCGAGCAACCAATCTTCTGTTTCTAGACAAACTTGCCGTTGCATTTGTTCGAGGAGCCAAGCCTGAAATTGTTCGTCAAGCAGTCGCTGATGCATTTGTTCGTCTAGTTGAGCGGGAATTAATTGTTCCAAACGAACTATTACTAACCAATCTCCTAAACGAGTTAGAGGCAAAAGTTCCCCAGGTTGAGCAGTAGAGAGCATTTGGGCTAGGTTGGGATGAAGAGATCCTAATTCAACAGGTCCCACTAAACCTCCTGTATTGGCTTCTGGGCCTTGAGAATAGGTTTTAGCTAGCTCGGCAAAAGAGTTTTCCTGTTCTTGGAGGCGGAAATAAAGTTCCTGAGCAATTCCTGGTTCTTTAGTGCGAATTAGGGCATAAATGGCTTTGTCTAGCTTAGCTTTTTTCTCTAGAAATTGTGAATCTACTTGAATACCCCATTTAGCCTGTTTAAATTTGGCAAGCTTTAATGGTAAGAGCATTCGGTGTTTCAATTGCTCTGAACTCATCCAGTTCCGTTTTCTCCAAGCTTCTAGATGTTCTTCATTAGGGATTTGATATTGCTGGAAAAACTGCTGACGCGCATTATTTTCTTCTTCGGCGCTGTATTCAATATCGGCTGTGACTTGCTCGATAATAATTTCTCTGGCTAGTTGGGGAATCATTTGGTATTGAGCCAGTCGTGACAATAAGTTTTCTTCTTTAATTATCTGTTCGCCAATTTTTAGCCTGGGATTCATATAAGTTTAGTTATTTTTTTTACAGGGTGTATTTATTTTCAGAAGAGGTGACAATAATTCTCCTTAATTAATCTGGTTTTTTTTAGTAAGATAAGGAGAGTTCATTGCGATAATAATCCTCGCGATACTCTCCCTATCCTAAAACAACTCCTCAATTTAAACTACCCTGCTGAGGGAAGATTTAAACAGGTGCTGCTGCAACAAAAACAAAAGTATCGGCAGCAAGAGCAGCTTGAAGTTGCTGTTGAGTAACACCTAGGAAAGTAGCAACCTCAGTACCAGCAACGCTAAGAAGTGCATTACCTTGACTGTTGGTAATTGCTACCTGTGCTTGAGTAAAGCCAGCAATACCAATTACATCCTCGCCTATGGTCAGGTCGGTAATAGTATTGGCAGCATTTGGTAATTGAGCATTAACTACCCAGAATTGGTCCGCACCTGCGCCGCCAGTTATAGTGTTATTACCGCCAGTACCAGCAAAGAATCGATCGACTCCTTCGCCTCCAACAACTCGATCGCCCCTGCCGAGGAAGAAATCATCATTACCTTCATTACCGTAGAGTCGGTTCATTCCTTCGCTGTTAGTAGCTTCGAGGGTATCGTTTCCTAGTCCTCCGAAAGCGCGGTCTTTGGTTTTGACAACAATTTCGTCATTGCCATCACCACCGTAGAAACGATTCATTCCTTCTCCGACAGTACCGTCGAGAGTATCGCTTCCTTGTCCGCCGAATAAGCGATCGTTTTTACTTGCTAACCCTTCATCATTACCGCTACCGCTATAAACTCGGTTTGCGCCTTCAGCGATCGGACTAGCCGAGCTAACATCTACTAAATCTGCACCAGCACCAGTAAAGATTAAGTCGGAAGTGCCATCGGTTTCAATGGTTCCAGGAATGCCAGCCCCTTCAACTGTGTCGTTATTGGTAGTACCGAAAACTAGTTCTTGTTGGGGTAGTGCTAAAATTAACCTGTCGCCAGAAGCACCGTATATTCAGAATTAGCTGCTCGATACTGGGAAGCTGCAACAACATTCTCTTTTGAAAGAGTACCTAAACCTTTTACAGGAGTTGCCAATCCATTAGCCTGCACTGGAGTCCCAACACCGTCGGAGCGCTCTTGTGGTGCAAACCAGATCGGAATTGCATTACCCTGAGCGTCAACAAAACCCTGAGCTGCTAGGTAGCCAGAGCAAAAACGAGTAAAGTTTTCGTGATTGAACCAAGTAAGGACATTACCGCTAGCATCCTGATAATTTCCAGTGGTTGTGTTGAGACTGTAAGTTACTCCGTCAACCAAAACATCTTCAATGAGGTTTTTTCCACCGATCGCATTCCAGTTTTCGTCAAAAGCCCACAGAGAAACCCGCGCTCCCCTAATTTCTCCTTGCCCCTGACTGGTTTGAATGTCCGTGGTAACTCCTGGATCTACTCGCTGACCAGCAGCATCTACTTCTAAAGTCCCCCCCGACAACTCGTGGTTCATGAAGACATACTTGATGCCATTAATCTCTACATAGCCCAAGCCGTCAGGAATCCCAGCCATGGCATAGGTCTGGGTGTTACTGGTAGTGAAGTTACCAAAATCTCCCTCTAGTAAAGCAACGCGATCGCCAACTGTTAACAGAGGAACGTAATTATAATTGCCGGCATTACCCGACTCAACTCCATATACAGGAGCTGTTGTTTTACCATTAATTTGTGCCATGTTCTCTCTCTCGCTAAATAGCTCTGGTTCAAATTCAAATAATTATCCTTTGCAACCAGAAGCTAAAAATCACTTAATTTAGTCACCTTTATAAGGGTTTCATCCAGAGGTTAAGAAAAGAATATAAGCCTTTTAAGGAAATAACAAAAAAATAGTTAATTTTTGTCCTCTATTTTTAAAAAATAAAATAATGTATATAAAATTATGTTTAATTTATCTAGAGTTTTGTAATTTTAGTATCTAAATTAATAGATTTTTTATTGCAAGTTATCTAGATACAAATAGAGATTTGGCTGATAATATAACCTTTGTCATAGAAAGCGTCACCAAAAAATCAATTCAGCTATTACCATCAAGATAAAAGAGAAAAATAAAACTATTTCTAGAAAAGATGGCGATAACAAATACACCTTCAATTGCTATAAAAAATCTCAATGCTCCCAAAATTAGCCAACTGCCCCAGGGCTTAACCATTGTGGCAGAACAAATGCCAGTTGAAGCTGTTAATTTAAATGTATGGCTCAATGTCGGTTCGGCATTAGAACCAGATTCTATTAATGGTATGGCTCATTTCTTAGAGCATATGGTTTTCAAAGGTACTTCTCAACTAAAAAGTGGAGAATTCGAGCAGAAAATAGAAGAACGGGGCGCTATTACCAATGCAGCAACGAGTCAGGAATACACCCACTACTACATTACAACCGCACCCAAAGATTTTGCAGAATTAGCCCCGTTACAGCTTGATGTAGTCTTAAATCCGAGTATTCCTGACGATGCCTTTGCTCGCGAGAAATTAGTAGTATTAGAAGAAATTCGTCGCTCAGAAGATAATCCCCGTCGCCGCACTTTTTACCGAGCAATGGAAACCTGTTTTGAGCAGTTGCCATATCGCCGTCGCGTGCTGGGTAGTGCTTCGGTAATAGAGAAATTGCAGCCTCAGCAGATGCGAGATTTTCACGCTCAATGGTATCGTCCTCAAGGAATTACTGCTGCAGTTGTAGGCAATTTACCTGTAGAAGAGCTTAGGTCGATAGTGGAGAAAGCATTCGATCGAACCCAAACAAATTTTGGTGTTGTGGGTAGCCCTAAATCTTTAGTCCCCGAACCCGCTTTTAATAAAATTGTACGGCAAGAGTATACAGATCCCCAACTCCAACAGGCGCGTTTAGCTATCATTTGGCGAGTGCCAGGTATGAATCAATTATCCCAAACTTATGCTCTTGACGTATTGGCGGTAATTTTAGGACAAGGTAGAATGTCTCGCTTGTTTCGCGATTTACGAGAAGATCGCAGATTGGTATCTAGCATTGGGGTTAGTAATATTAGTCAAAAAGTTCAGGGAGCCTTCTATATTTCAGCAACGTTACCACCAGAAAATATAGCAGCAGTAGAAGAAGCGATGGTCGAACACATTCGCACAATACAAACAGAATTAATCGAGCCAAAAGATCTCGATCGGGTCCGCACTTTGGTAGCAAATCGTTTTATCTTCGGTAACGAAAGACCTAGCGATCGGGCTAATCTCTACGGCTATTATTATTCTCAATTAAACGATATTCAGCCAGCTCTAGATTATCCTGCTCGCGTTCAAGCACTGGTTGCCTCTGACTTACAAGAAGCTGCTAGACGCTATCTTTCTACCGATTCCTACGGTATTGTTGTTGCAAGACCGTTGGATCTGAAAAATTAATAATCAAATCAATCAGGCGATCGATGTGGAAGCAAATTGCTCTTGATATCTCTCAAGTTACTGGAGAAACATTTGAAATTGACAACTACCGTTCTGTAAGTGGAGGCTCCATTAATCAAGGCTATCAGGTTACGGGTGGAGAGCTTAAATATTTTGTCAAGCTCAACGAAGCATCTAAAGTGGAAATGTTCGCTGCTGAAGCATTGGGTTTAAAACAAATGCTTGCAACTCGAACAATTCGGGTTCCTAAGCCGATTTGCTGGGGTACGGCAGATCGATATAGCTATATTGCTATGGAGTGGTTGGAATTCAGTGGCGGTAATACTCCATCTTGGTCAGAAATGGGAAGTAAATTAGCCGCCATGCACAAATTTGGCGGTGTTTCTCAGTTTGGCTGGGAACGCAACAATACCATTGGCTCTACTCCCCAGATTAATACTTGGATGTCAAATTGGGCAGATTTTTTCGCCGAACATCGCATTGGCTATCAATTAAAGTTGGCTGCGCGCAGAGGTGGAAGTTTTCCAGATTATACCGACGTGGTGGAAGCGGTAAGGGAAAATTTAGCCTCGATCGATCCTCAGCCTTCTTTGGTACACGGAGACTTGTGGTCGGGAAATGCTGCTGTTACCACCTCAGGGGAACCAGTAATTTTAGATCCGGCTACTTATTACGGCGATCGCGAGGTGGATATTGCCATGACCGAACTTTTTGGCGGCTTCCCCGCAGCTTTTTATCGCAGTTATAACCAAGTTTGGCAACTAGATGAGGGCTATCAGCAGCGCAAAACTATTTATAATTTGTATCACGTGCTGAATCATTTTAATCTGTTTGGCGGCGGCTATGGTTCTCAAGCCAGTCGCGCGATCGCTCAGATTTTGAGGTAGGATTCCGCCATCAGGAGAGAAGAATTATCCCTAAGATGACAAAGCGATCGCTCTCTGGTGGAATCTATCCTGGCCAGACCTGAGGTAGCGATCGCCAACTTTGTTAAGATACGTGGTTAGTTGGGTTGTTTTCGTAGTCGCCTAAACACAAATAACCATTCTCTTACAATATTTAACGAAAACGCTTTTTGCGTCGCGCGACTGCTTTGCGCTTTTTCTTTTCTATGGGCGTTTCAAAGTGACGACGACGCTTGATATCTGCAAAAATTCCTGCTTTAGATACTTGACGCTTAAATCGACGTAATGCTGATTCTATATTTTCATTTTGTCCGACAACCACTTGGGTCATTCAGTTTCCTCCTTGTGTTCGACATATGTGAGAGATTCCTAAAGTAAAAAAAATTTCAAGAAGATCTCTCCAGAGAGCTTTTTTCTCAGAATAATTAAGAAAAAAAAGCGCTGGGGTTCGATCGTATTTCTTTCCCCAGATCGTAACTCTCTTCTTGATTAGAATTAAGTATATCTATTCTATCGTTCTGAGAGAACTGTGCAAATTTGCTTTCTAGAGTTTTTAGTGCAAAAAGTGGCGAATACCGCTGAAAACCATCACTAAACCTAATTCGTTAGCCGCATCGATCGAATCTTTGTCTCTAACAGAACCTCCAGGCTGGACGATCGCCGTAATTCCAGCTGCGGCTGCAGTGCGTACTGAATCGTCGAATGGAAAAAAGCCGTCGCTTGCTAGGGTTGCACCTACCGATCGGTCTCCGGCTTGTTCTAAAGCTATTTTAGCAGCACCGACTCGATTCATTTGACCCGCACCGACTCCTATAGTAGCAAGATTTTTAGTAACCACAATAGCGTTAGATTTGACATGTTTGGCGACTTTCCACGCAAAGAGTAATTCTGCCATCTCTTGAGAGGTCGGTTGCTTTTGAGTAACTACTTGCCATTCCTCGGGAGTATCTGGTAAACAGTCGGTAGCTTGAACGAGGAAGCCTCCAGCGATGGCTTTAACTGCTTGTTTGGGGCCAAACTGCAAGTCTGGCAATAATAATACTCTCAGCTTGGATTTGGCAGCAAGAATTTCTTTAGCTTCAGATTCGCATCCAGGTGCGACTACGCATTCTAAAAAGGTTTTCGTCAGCGATCGGGCCGTGTTAGTATCTATTGGTTGATTGAGAGCGACAATTCCCCCAAACGCAGAAATTGAGTCGCTATTGAAAGCTTTTTCATAAGCCTCAGCCAAGGTGGTTCCTACTCCTACTCCACAGGGATTAGTGTGTTTGAGAACTGCTGCTGCTGGTTGAGAAGAGTCAAATTCGGCAATAATGCGGCGCGCTGCTTCTAAATCTACTAGATTATTGTAACTGAGTTCTTTTCCTTGTAGTTTGCTAGCTGCTGCCCATCCAGTCTCTTGGGTTCCGCTTTGATACCAAGAAGCTTTTTGATGGGGATTTTCTCCGTAACGCAAGGATTGTACGACAGTTCCTTCAACACTGTATTGGGGAGGTAATTCCTCTTGTTGGGAGTTGAGAGAGGCGAAATAAGTAGCGATCGCGCGATCGTATGCTTGAGTTACAGCAAAAGTTTCTCCTGCCATTTTTTGGCGAAATTCTAGGGTTGTTTTGCCACTCCCAAGTCGTAATTCTTCTAGGGTGCGATCGTAGTATTTGGGATTAGACACTACTGTTACGCTAGCAAAATTTTTGGCTGCTGCCCTCAGCATTGCTGGCCCACCTATATCTATATTCTCAATTGCTTCTGTTACAGTGCAATTAGGCCGAGCAATAGTTTTTTCAAAAGGATAGAGGTTTACTACCACCAGATCTAAAGGACGAATTTGATTTGAGTCCATCTCTGCTGCGTCTTCTGGTAGATTTGGTCTTCCTAAAATCCCCCCGTGAATGCGGGGATGAAGGGTTTTGACTCTTCCCCCTAATATTTCAGGAGAACCCGTGTAGTCGCTGACTTTCGTAACCCGAAGTCCTGCTTCTTGTAATTTTTTGGCGGTTCCACCACTACTAATTAACTCAAATTCAAATTCCTCGACTAGCTGACGTGCCAGGTCAACTATCCCTGTTTTATCAGATACACTCAGCAATGCCAAACGAGCCATATATCTAGCCTTTTTCCACAATTACTAAGTTATTATCTCTTTGGTTAGGAATAATTGAGGACAAGTTTACTATCTTTTTTACTGCTCGATCGGGCAACAAGTCAAAATTGCTCGATTGTCAATTGATAAAGAAAAATAGGAATTAACTAATTAACTCCTATCATTACCTCGATCGCAAACATCTTATAAATTTAATTTTGTACCAAACTAACTAGGCTTTTTTAACTTTACGAATGCGAGATGCTGCCAAAGAAGCAGTTAGCAAACCTAAACCTAAAATTGTTCCTGGTTCTGGTGTAGAAACTAGTTTACCGTCTTTAGTAAATGCTCTATCGTAGCCTATTACTTTAAAGTCTGGGCCTCTATAATCTCTTCTAGCAATGAATTGAAATCCAGCAATATCTGAGCTGGTGGTCAGAGAAGAAAAATCTTCGAGGCTAATAGCAGTAGAAGATACTGACTGAGCAGAATTTATTTCGGTTGTATTTAACTTGTAACCAGCAGATGAATATTGAGAGAAATCTAGTGTTAGTTCGTCACTAATTTCGTTTCCGTCTTCATCGAGAGCAACTACTCCAAGTTTGCTATTTTTTCCTCTTTCCCATAAAAACAGAGTGTTTACTGGAGTTTCAAAAAATACGTTTATTGCAAATTCTCTTGAATCTTCTCCGTCAATAATTTGACTGAGATAATTATTTCCCAAAGCCCGAGCAAATTGTTCGTCTGTGGGGTTTTCTGAAACTATTCCTCGTGCGTTATCTCCTGCGTCTAAGCTGGCTCCACCATCATTTAATTTGGTGTCAACCCGATCGACATAACTTAATTCATCTGCAGCTATATTAAAACCATTGACATCAACAGATAGTAGTTCTATATCTGCTGTGGCATCGCCGTTATAAGTAGAGTCTGTTGTAAAACTGAAAGCTTCAGCTTTTTTAGCAGACAATCCTAGAGTGCTTCCTGCTAAAAAGGTTGCTGCAATTAATATCTTGTGAATTTTCATTGGTTAATTGTTCGCTTTTTTATAGATAAGTAAATTTCATTCTGTATTATTGACTATCTTAAATTTAAATTGAACCTAAGAACAAGCTTAGATTAAAAGGTTTATTGATTTTTTGAATTTCTTCTATTGTTCAATAGTTTTCACTTAAAACAGTACTTTAAATATAAACGTATTTTACGTACATACACTGACAAAATGCTTCTACTTCATGAAATCATTACAATTTTTTCTAATCAGACGAAAAATAATAAGTAGCGTCGCAATACTTAAGGTTATATTATAAAATTCATATGAAGAATTCAATTAATAATCCCCTTAGTGTTCAATTTATGGCAAACATTAAGAAGACGATTGAAGTGTGACAGTTTCTAAAGTGTCTGAGCTCGTACAGGGAGTCTGCAGTCAATTGGGGTCAAAATCTCCAAATACTTAAAGCCTATTGTCAGTCTCTAGAAAATACAGAAAATCAAGTAGTTAGAGAATTAAAAATAAGAATACACCTAAAGGTGCTGTCTAGTTTTCATCCCACCCATGAATAAGGTGGGCTTTCAACTGCGTCTATTACTATAAAGTACTGCGGTTTAAGCAAAATCGAATCGGAAAACAAAGGAAGAAAAAGCGTCATTTTGATGCCCTTCGAGTAGATAGATGGACAGCCCACCAGCCAGGATAATTAAACTAATCATCAGAATTATGTTCGCGTTCACTTAGTTCTTTTTTACCTGTATGGGTGCCGCAATGAGGACATATTTGAGAAGTATATTTGTGGTCTACTTCAGCAAAATATTTACCTCTTTTCCAACATACCCAGGATAATAAAGTTCTGAATTGTCCAAATGAAGCATCAAGCATATTCTTACCCAAAAAGCCTTTAGCACTTACTCGAAAGTCTATATCTTCCACAAATATCATGTCTGCGTGGTCGCATAATTCATGGGCTACTTGTAGATGAAAATTCTTTCGGGTATTAGCTATTTTGTGGTGTAGTTTAGCAACTTTGACTTGTGCTTTTTCATAGTTTTTAGACCTCTTCTGCTTGGTGCGTCCTAACTCGGAGGAAACCTCCGAGCGGGCGCTCCGCTTTTTGAAAAAAAAGGATTCAATTATTGAATTATGTTTTTATATTTTCCTCATTTTATGAGGAGGCTTTATACCAAAGTGCAGAGCGTTACTTCTGACTTCTGACTTCTGACTTCATTGTAAGGGGTTCAGGAGTTGTGGGTAAAGCATAGGTTAGGGGAGGGACGAGGGGCGACTCTCAAACTTTACCCGATGGCAGAACTTTCAAACTTCGCAAGCGATCGAGTGCAGCAGCTAATTCAAAACGACGAAATAAGGCTAAATCGCCTTGAGGAAAATTAGTTAACACGTCTAATCCGTAGGAGTCTATATCACCCATGACTAGATCTAAAATCTCTGGAAGAGTGCGCTTTTTATCTAAATATTTTTCTTTGGCATAAACAATAGCCTCGGCGATCGCTTTTAATTGTCCTGTATCCACAATCTGTTCTACAGCCGCTAAGTCTATATCTTCAGTACCAAAAGCTACTTCATCTACGTCCCTAACTTTTAACTTTACTTCCCTGCGTCCCCGACTGGGGTCGATACTTTCTGGAAGAGGAACCCGTGGCGTAATTTTACCAAAATTGTTGCCTCCTTCTGGAATGCGATCGTTTATATGTTCTTTGGCGATCGCCTTAGCTTTTTCCGTGACATCGTGAGGTTGAAAATTATCCATAGCAATTACCGTATCGGCAACTTCAAAATAATCTCCACTGCCACCCATAACTAAAATAGTAGAGACTCCACAATCTTCGTAAAGTTGTCTGACTTTATCGATAAAAGGGGTAATTGGTTCTTTATTTTTAGCAATTAATTGCTGCATTCGCCGATCGCGAATCATAAAATTAGTCGCAGCCGTATCTTCATCTACTAACAACAAACCAGCACCCGCTTCTAGTGCTTCAATAATATTGGCTGCTTGAGAAGTACTCCCGCTAGCGTTGGGGGTAGAAAAACTCTCAGTCGATCTTCCTTGAGGTAATTGATTGATAAAAGGGGATATGTCTACTCCAGCAATCGATCGCCCGTCTTCAGCCCTAATTTTTACAGCTGCTGGGTTAGTGGTTACAAATTCCCGTCCGTCTGAAGGAATGCGATCGTATACTCCTAATTCGATCGCCCTCAGTAAAGTTGATTTACCGTGATATCCTCCCCCGACAATTAAAGTAACTCCTTGAGGAATTCCCATTCCTTTAATTAACCCTCGATTGGGACAATTAAACTCAACTTCTAAAGATTTGGGGGAGGTAAAAGCGACAGCGTCATCTAGTAGAGGTCGGGGATCTACCCCACTCCGTCGGGGTAATATGGAACCATTAGCAACAAAAGCAACTAAACCTTTCTCTGATAAATTTTGACGCAGCCAGCAAGCATCTTCTACTGTTTCTACATGATTTTGAATCTCTCGCGAATCTATAGAAGAGTACAAAAGTACTGTAGAAACTATTTCCGGTATGTCTTCGCATAACATTTCTGCTGCTTGACGACCTAATATAGTCCGTCCCCGCGCTGGTAAACCGACTAAAAACCTTACTTCTATATTGTTATCGTCAATAAACACAGAACTGCGATCGAGAACTTCTTGTCCGGTACGAGCAATACTTATCAATCCGCTTTTACCCGTACCGCGACGAATGGAAATTTTTCTAGAAGCGCGATCGAATTGACGAGTGAGAAAATCTCGCAGGGCAATTTCTCGGCTGGGAGATCGATATAGTTTAGGAGGAAAAAGTGCGATCGATTGGGGAACTAATAGGCGTAAATTGCTAGGTGCAGCAAAAGGATCTCCTTGTACTCTGTCAATAATTAAAGTAAAGTCGGGAAAATTGTAGCTTCCTTTAATATCTTTGTAGGCTTTATATCCGCGACCGTCTAGTCTCAACAAGGCCGAATGTAGGTTATTACGATCGATTGTCATTGCTAATTAAATCTAATCTGGTTTTCTGTTTGACTTAAGTGGGAAGTATCTCCATTTAGTTCCATATCCCAACCTTTCCCATTACGCACCAGTTTGACCAGACAACATAAAGAAGCATTGACAACAGGATTCCCTCCTACCAAACCAGTAGTACTTCCCAATACTGAAGCCCCGTGACCTACCAATAATATATTTTCTGAATACATTTCAACCAACTTCCTTGCGGTTGACCCCGTTCTTTCCATTACAGTCTGGTTACTTTCTGGATATTGGGGAACGACACGAGAAGAGTAACTTAAATCGATGCTAGAGTATTGCTCGGCTAACACTTCGGGAGGTAAGATTTGCGGCGCTGAATCCATCCATTCAGGATTGAGCCATTCAGAAAGTCCTGCTTCTAGTTTAATTGGCAAATCTAGAGCTTTAGCCACTTGGTTGGCTGTTTGTACAGTTCGCAGAAAGGGAGAAGAAAAAATCATAGCGATCGACTCCGACTTTAACCTCGCACCTAATTCTTGTGCTTGTATTAAGCCGTCGTCTGAAAGGGGCGGATCGTAGGGTCGTTCTGCTGTGGTAAACCATTCGGGATTAACGAAGTCAAAGCGGTTTGCGTGTCTGGCAATCCACACTGTTTGGTTCATATGTCTAATTTTCTCGCCAGATCGGGATTAATACTGAAATCTCACTCTCGAACAATTAATATATACTCTATTAGCAAAGCTCTACACCTACCGGATTTCTTTTAAGGGAAATTTCTTAAGTAGAAAAAAGTAAATTCTGAAATTTTGCTATTTTTGCCAATTATATAGATTATTTAGCTTTTTTATGCTGCAATAGGCAACTTTTTATCATTTTTTTTGAGATAGATTGTTATAACGTAGTATTAAGCCCTAAAATAAATCAGCTACAATACTTTTTTAGGAACTTTACATTTTTTAAAGATTCTTGTAGTATAGTGAAGAAGAAAAATTGCGGGAAATAATATGGTGAGTAATTAAGTATTGACAAAAAAATCACAATAAAAAGGTAGTTGAAAATACTTAACAAAACTCAAAAAAAATATTAAAATATATCATCAGCAAAGATTTTAAGTCAAACAAATAAAACTCATTGATAACAGTGGTCGCCTCGATCGCAGGCGTTCAATAGATATTTATTTCCCAAAATTTCCGCTCGAAAACTTGCCCAGAAACCCCCAATTGCAGGAAATGACAACTACTAAAAAATCATCAACTGACACAGTAAGAACCTACTTAAAAGAAATTGGTCGAGTTCCTTTGCTAACTCACGAAGAAGAAATTCTTTACGCCAAGCGGGTACAGAAATCGATCGCTTTGGAAAAAATCAAAAATTCCCTAGAAGAAACTTTAGGTAAACAACTGACATCCCCCGAATGGGCTGAAGCAGCCCAACTGTCGGAATCAGAATTACACTCGTCGATTAGAGCAGGGGAATACGCCAAGCGCAAGATGGTTGAGGCAAATTTGCGTCTAGTAGTATCAGTCGCTAAAAAATATATTAAGCGTAACATAGACTTACTGGACTTAATACAAGAAGGTACCATTGGAATGCAAAGAGGGGTTGAAAAATTTGACCCGACCAAAGGCTATCGATTCTCTACCTACGCTTATTGGTGGATCCGTCAAGCAATTACTCGCGCTATAGCTGAAAAAAGTCGTACCATTCGCCTCCCAATTCACATTACCGAAAAACTCAACAAAATCAAAAAGGCACAGCGAAAACTGGCTCAAACAAAAGGAAGAGCAGCAACTGTAGCCGAATTAGCAGAAGAATTGGAGTTGACCACCAAACAAGTCAGAGATTATTTAGAGAAAGCCCGTCAACCTCTATCTTTAGATATTAGAGTAGGAGACAACAACGATACAGAACTAGGAGAATTGTTAGAAGACACCGGACAATCACCAGAAGACTATACAACTCAATCTTCTCTGCAATTCGATCTAGAGAAACTAATGGGACAGTTGACTCCTCAACAAAGAGAAGTGCTTACGCTCCGTTACGGACTAGGAGACGGACAGCCTCTAACTTTAGCTAAGATAGGAACCCGTTTAAATATTAGCCGAGAAAGAGTGAGACAAATAGAAAGAGAAGCCTTGTCGAAATTACGCAAAAACAAAGGTTATATCAGGGAATACCTAGCTTGTTAATTGAAAATCTCCCGATAAATTATCGGGAGATCTTATCTAGATTACCAGAACTGCTGTTTATGTTACCTCACAAACAAATTGGCGTTGGCGTCATTTTAAACGAGAGAGGAGAAGTTTTAATCGATCGCAGACCAGCCAAAGGGTTAATGGGAGGACTGTGGGAATTTCCAGGTGGCAAAATAGAGCAAAATGAAACCGTCTCTGCCTGTATTAAAAGAGAAATTTTAGAGGAGTTAGCAATTGAAGTAGAAGTAGGGGAACATTTAATTACAGTTAACCATACCTACAGCGAATTTAGTCTGACTCTGATAGCTCACCTTTGTCACTACCGAGGTGGTGAACCGCAAACGATCGCCTGCGAAGAGATTCGGTGGGTAACTTTAACACAAATAGACCAGTTTAGGTTTCCTCAAGCAAATAATAAAATTATCGCTGCCTTGAGAAATGTACTTTGACCGCCAGAAAAAGTGTTACTGCTAAGAAGTTTTTATCGAGATATCCATAATGCTAGAATTATAGATAAAGGCAAAAAAACCTGAGAATGTATAATTTTCAAGGTTTGTGCCCAAAAAAACCAAATAAAAAAAATATGTTGACCATTGCTGTTAATAGCAAGCAAAAAACTTGATAAACTTCAAAAGCAACCAAAAAGTTTGATAAACTTCAAACTCTAAGTTAGGATACCTAAATATTTAATTGTAGTAAATCTCTCTATTGACAACGTTAGCAAGGCAGAAAAGTGGTAATGACCACAGATCGAAACACTCCTCAAGATCCAATTAAGATCAGGGAGTTCAACGCATCAAAGCAATCTAGATTATTTCAAACCCTAAAGCAGCCTCAATTTAGCGGTCAGCTCCAAATAACTTCCTCGACTGGGGTTAAATGGAGCTTTTATCTACATATGGGTGACATATTATACGCAGTAGGAGGAACTCATCCAGTCAGACGGTGGAGAAGAAATGTAATAACTCATTTTCCTGGAATTACTTCCAGTCTATTAAAATTACCCCCAGAATTGGCTGGAAGTGACGATGAAGAAGACTCCAGCAGGTGTTGGGAATACGAACTGTTGTGCTTGTGGGTAGAACAAGGACAAATAACCTACGACCAAGCAGTAGCAATGGTTAAAGATACCATAGTTGAGGTTTTATTTGACGTTACCCAGACAATGCAGGTTGTTTGCGAACTAAAGCCAGGACAATCTTTGTCGAGAAAGCTAGCTTTAGTCGAAGCTGAAGAAATAATCGGCAAATCAAAAGAACTTTGGGAAGGTTGGCAAAATGCGAGGATTGCCGATCGCTATCCAGACTCGGCACCGGTGGTCAAGCAACCAGAGCAAATGCAAAAAAATACCTCGCCTCAAGTCTACCAAACCCTCAGAGAACTACTAGACGGGCAACATACTTTGCGAGATCTAGCAGTACAAATGGAAAAAAGCGTTATGGAATTAACCCATTCCATGGTTCCTTACATTCAAGTGGGTTTGGTAGAGCTGGTAGACATAGAAGACCTACCACCTCCAGAGCTAGAAGAGGTAGTTGCAACTGGACCTCTAATTGCTAGCGTTGACGACAGTCCTCTAATTTGCCACGTAATGGAAGATATTGTCTCTAAAGCAGGTTATCGCTTTATGGCAGTTAACGAGCCTTTAAAAGCCGTAGAGAATATCTTAAACCAAAAACCAGACTTCATATTTTTGGATTTGGAAATGCCCCATACCAACGGTTATGAAGTTTGCACTCAGTTACGTAAAGTCCCATACTTTAAAAACACGCCGATCGTAATTTTAACGGGTAATGATGGCTTTGTAGATAAAATCAAAGCCAAAATGTGCGGCGCTACGGAGTTTCTCAATAAACCAGTGGCTGCTGACGTAGTTCTAAGGACGATTCGCAAGTATTTGGAGCAAATAGGTCTTAATTAGAGTATGAATAACACTGTTGCCGATGCCATGACTCCCAACCCAACTACAGTGGAGCCTAATACCCCCCTAAAAGAAGCCATTACAATTATGGCAGAGCAAAAAATAAGCGGCTTGCCAGTATTAGACGAGGGGGGAAAACTCGTAGGTGTGATTTCAGAAACCGATTTGATGTGGCAGGAAACAGGGATAGAACTTCCTCTTTACATCAATATTCTCGATAGCTTAATTTATCTAAGAAATCCTGCTCGTTACGAAGAAGAGATTCACAAAGCCTTGGGACAAACAGTGGGAGAAGTGATGAGCGATAAACCAATCTTTATCTCTCCCAATAGTTCTTTACGAGAAGCCGCGCGAATTATGCACGAGAAAAAGATTAGACGTTTGCCAGCGATCGACGATTCTGGCAAATTAGTCGGCATTATCACTCGCGGAGATATTGTTAAATCTATGGCAAGCGAAACCCATTGAAAAGTTAAAATTAATGATAAGCTCGGGGATTCAAAGCTCTGTACGTCTCCAATCCGAGGGATCCCCTATAAAAAAACTAGTTGCTCTTCACTGACTAGGGGTCTTAAAACCAGGGGAAGTCAAAAGTTTTAGGTTGGTCTTTTTAACTATGGGGTCGCGTCTGCTCGGAGGAAATTTTCGAGTTAGAACTTACCAATCAGACTTTTAACTTTTGACTTCCAGCAAAGCGAGATCGAGCCGATCGCCTTATCAAGACAAAATAAGTTAACAATTAATGTTGGGAATTATGAACGTGACACCATCGGAAGTTCAGAAGCTACTCGATTCAGAAGATTTTGGCGCTCGCATTAAAGGCATAAATTTCTTACGCCACTTAGAAATAAAAACCGCGTTTGAAATGATTAAGCCAATAGTAGTTGACAAAAATACTCGCGTGCGCTACGCAGCAGTAAGTCAGCTAGATACCCTAGGGACTTGCGATCTCCATACCTCCCTAGAAATGTTACGCGATCGCTTATTTAATGATCCAGAAATCGACGTTCGAGCAGCAGCAGCAGATGCTATTGGCGGACTGAAATTAACAGAAGCTTTTGAAGATATTCAACAGGTATATCGGGAAACCCCTGAATGGTTGCTTAAATTTAGCATAGTGGCAACTTTAGGAGAATTGGGCGATCCTCGCGCTTTGGAGATACTCCAAGATGCTTTAGCTTCTGATAGTGAACTGCTACAAATTACCGCTATCGGCGCTTTGGGAGAATTGGGAGACCCTCGCGCTATTCCTTGGCTTCTTCCTTTTGTCGATCGTTCTGATTGGCAGGTGCGCTACCGTCTGGCACAAGCTTTAAGCAAGTTGGGAGGAGAACAAGTTAGATCTGCTCTAGAAAAATTGGCAGCAGATGAAGTAGAGCAAGTAGCCCTAGAAGCAAAGAAATATTTAGGAACATAGGTTTAAAAAAGTATATAAAAATAATAAAATTTAATAAATAAAAGGTTCATGTCACGATAAGATGTGCCCCTTGTGGTGTGAGTGTAAGGAAACATAAACGGTGCCAAAGCAACTAGCTCCTAAAATAGTCTTGTCTTCTATTGCAAGCGTATTATTAGCATGGGGAGTAACTTTACCTGCGATTGCAGATGTAGAGAGACCCTTACTCGTAAAACAAAGGCAAAACAAGCAACAACTGGCTCGATTACTGAATATAGGGCGGGAATATTTAAAAGTTAAAGATTATGGCCAAGCGCTGTTAATTTATCAGCAAGCAGCATATATAGAGCCAGAAAATGCCAAGATTTTTTCTGCTATAGGTTACATAGAGGCTGTTCGAGGGAATTTTCCAGCAGCAGCAGCAGCATATGAAAAAGCGATCGCTCTAGAACCAAACAATGCCTATTTTTATTACGGTCTCGGCTATACTCTCGCTAGTGCTGGAGACAATCAGGCTGCTGCTGTTGCTTACGAACGTGCTGCCCAAATTCAACCGAGAAACATCAAGAATTATCTAGGTTTGGGAGTGGTACTCATACGTCAGGGAGACTATCAAAAAGCAGCACAAATTTATCAACGAGTATTGGCTCTCGATTCTAACAACGAACAAGCCTACGAAGTTCTAAGTACAGCTCTAATTAAACAAGGAAATACAACTAAAGCAATGGACTTCGTGGAACAGGGAATAAAGAAATTTCCTCGTAATAGCAATTTGCGATTGCAATTAGCAATGCTCCAAATAGAGCAGGGGGAAATGAAAACTGGTCTACAAAGTTTATACCAAGCAGAAAAGATAGACCCTGCCAATCCTCTAGTTTATTTAAAAATTGCCAGTATTTGGCACGAACAAAAGGATTTGACCAAAGCCTTACAAGCATATCAACGAGCAATTGCCCTCAAACCTAATTTAATAGAAGCTAGAGTTGGAATGGGGGAAATTTTGCTCGAACAAGAGAATTATTTAGAGGCGATCGTTACTTATCGGCGTTTAGTCGAACTGACTCCCAACGATCCTGCTGCTTACTATTATCTTGCCATAGCCCTGAAAAAAAGGCAGCGAAACACAGAAGCGATCGAAACCTTAAAAACAGCACGCCAACTATACAAAGATCGAACAGATAATGAAGGTGTAGAAAAAGTAGAAGCCTTGCTCAAAAAATTCTAAACTATATATTTTTCTAAAACTTCTGCAGTAGCTCGTCCTGTTTTTGTCCAGCTAAATTGGCTGGCTCTTTCCTTACCGAGTTGAGAAAGGTTTTCTCGCAAATGAAAATCTTTAGCAATAGCTTTCATCGCAGCAGCAATCTCCTCGGTACAATAGGGATTGATTAAAATTGCAGCATCGCCAGTAATTTCTGGTAAAGACGAGAGGTTCGAGGTAATAACAGGAGTACCGCAAGCCATTGCTTCTAAAACAGGGATACCAAACCCTTCCCACAAACTAGGGAAAACCAGAGCGATTGCTCGGTTAATAACGATCGGTAGCTGCTGGTAAGGAATGTAATCGAGGAACTTTATCCTTTGCGTTAATCCCAATTCCGATACTTTTGCTTGCAGTGTGGGAGTATAGCGTCGATCGAAGGAACCAGCCAACCAAAGTTGATATTCATCGTATTTAGAGATGGTAGCAAAAGCATCTATGAGACGATGCAAATTTTTGTAGGGGTCTTGACGACCGATATAGAGAAAATAGGGGGGAGTGTGGGAGCGATCGAGTGTATCTAATACGCGAAAATGGTCGGAATTATATCCTAGTAGAATAGGGGCGATCTTTTTGGCGGGAATGCCATAGAAATCAGTAATATCCTTAGCAGTAGCGCGAGAATCACAAATTATATGTTCTGCGCGCTCGAGAACTTGAGGAACGTAGTAGCGATAATAGTTAGTTAAAGGGGAATAAGGTCTCGGAAAACGCAAGGGAATGAGGTCGTGAACCGTCACCACGTAGCGACAATTAGAATATAGGGGTGCTTCGGGGACAGGAGAAAATAGAAGAGAACCTTGCAGTTTGTCGTAAATTCTTGGAAGCTGTAACTGAGTCCACAACAGACGCAGTAGATGAGCTTTTGTACCTTGTGCTGGGGTTAAATTAGCAGGAATTTGATAACAGTTGAACTTGTCAACTTTGTTAGCTATTAGTAGAGTAGGATTGAGCTGTTTTAAATAGGGAATGAGATTAATAGCATAAGTAGCGATGCCAGTGGGTTTAGAGAAGAGGATAGACAGGTTTATTAAGATTGGAGTTGACAATTTTTACTCTATTTTAAATACTAGATTGTGGAATGGTGTATAGATTTTTTTTATCAATACAATCGCAATAACCCCTCGATTATTTTTTCGCGCTCGCTCGTAGCAAGGAAAAACCATTGAAACCTTGATATTTGTTTAATTTATGTTTTTAGAAGCGTTTTATAGAACGTTTCTAAATTTGGAACTCATTTACAGTGCTGAGATAACTTTCTATTACTGTTTTAGCTGCTCCCAACTCTTTAATTTTACCTCGATCGATCCAGATTGCCTTATCACAAGCATCGCGAATAAATTCCATAGAGTGAGAAACAACTAAAATAGTTACATCTTTCTGCCAGAATTTTTCCATCCGTCTCTGACATTTTTGCTTAAATTTTTCATCCCCTACCGACAACACTTCATCTAAAATTAAAATATCAGGATTTACATCAGTAGCAATAGCAAAACCCAGTCTAGCTTCCATCCCTGAAGATAAAGCTTTTACGGGAGCCAAAGCGTAATCTTTTAGCTCGGCAAATTCCAGAATAAAGCGCGTCCTCTTTTTCATTTCCTGGCGAGAAAATCCTAACATAACCCCATAAAGGATAATATTATCGCTCAAAGAAAGTTCTCGATCGAAACCAGCACCTAGTTCAATTAAGGGGGCTATTTGACCTTTTACTCTAACTGAACCGAGACTAGGTTTTAGAATACCGCATATAACCTTGAGTATGGTAGATTTTCCCGAACCATTAGACCCAATAATACCTATTTTTTCACCATTTTCTACCACTAGATTAATATTATCTAGCACTAAATTCTTAACAGGCTTGCGATATGTCCCCTCTACAATAGACAAAATAGTTTTCTTTAAGTCATAAGAAAACTCTTGCTGGGTTCTTCGCCACAGTGAAACATTATCTAATCTAATTACTTCTCTCATCCCTTATCTAGAGCAAATCCATAAATTGAGACCGCCACAAACTAAAACAACTCCAACCGATGCTTAAAATAATCAATCCGCCGATCGACGAGTGAGCCATCAGACTTAAATCTGGCAAATCTTTGGACAAAGCTATCTGACGGATGCTTTCAATAATTGGTAACAACGGATTTAAAATCAAAATATTTTTCACCGATTCTGGAACAATTTCTGGTGGATAAAAAACAGGAGAACTCATCCAGGCTACAAAAGTTACTAACTCGTAAAAGAAAGGTAAATCGCGAAAAAATATATACAGACTACTAACTAAAAAACCAATGCCCATACAGACCATACATAAAGCAATTAAAGGGCAAAACAAAGCAATTAAATTAACAATACTTTTGGATTTTAGTAAAGTAATAACTATTAAAATTGGGAGCATTCCCACACTAAATTGAAATACATTAGCTCCTATTATAGATATGGGAAAAATACTAATGGGCAACTTCATTTTATTTAAAAGTGCGCCATTATCAACTATACTTACCAAAGCCTGAGAAGTGGAACCAGAAAAAAAGTGGATCGCCGCCAAGCCGGTAAACGCAGCTAAAACGTAGTCAATGATAGAATTGTCAAAGTAAGCAGCAAAAGCGGTCCCAAAAATAGCTGTATATAGCCCTGTCATAATCAAAGGATTTAACAAAGACCAATACACCCCCAGAAATGAACCCCGATAGCGCGTCTTCAGGTTTCGCTCTACTAAAACATATAGTAACTCCCTATATCGCTGCAATTGCGATCTCTTAGAGGTAAGTTTGATAGTGACGGTCATGAAAGGTAAAAAGCACAAAAGTATTCAAAGCGGTATTGTATATATGTTTAGCAAATTTGTCGAGTCTATTTAGCAACTATCAATACTTATAAAGTAAATATGACCCAACCTGAAGATCTGCAAACTATTCTCAACGCCGTTGCTAGCGGAGAAATAGACCCCACCACAGCCCTAGAAAAATTAAAGCACTTCCCTTTTGAACCACTAGAAGATTTTGCTAAGATTGACCACCATCGCCAGTTGAGGACGGGTTTCCCCGAAGCGATTTGGGGACCTGGGAAAACTGCCGAGCAAATTGCCGCTATTATGAGGGCTACACAAAAGCGATCGCCTGTAGTGATGGCAACCAGGATCGAACCTGAAATATACCAACAACTACAACAAGAGTTAGAAAGCCTTAACTATTATCCAGTTGCCAAGATTTGCGTTTTAGGAAATCCTCAAACTACTGTTAAATATTCTGGAACTATCTCCATTCTCACCGCTGGTACTGCCGATCTACCCGTTGCTGAAGAAGCTGCCATAACTGCCCAACTGTACGGCTTTCAAGTACAGCGTCTTTGGGATGTAGGTGTTGCTGGCATTCACCGCCTCTTAAGCCATCGAGAAGTAGTTTACCAAGCAGATGTTTTAATTGTAGTTGCTGGCATGGAGGGAGCATTACCCAGTATTGTAGCTGGTATGGCAGACTGTCCTGTAATTGCCGTTCCTACTAGCGTTGGCTACGGTGCTAATTTTGCAGGAGTTGCCCCTCTTTTAACCATGCTCAACTCCTGCGCTACTGGAATTGGCGTAGTTAACATTGATAACGGTTTTGGTGCTGCTATCTTGGCTGGGCAAATTCTGCGCGTAGGCAATAAATTGAAAGGCTGACTTCTCAGTTTCAAAGCCAGTAATTATTTACTTTCCAGAGGTTTATTGGCTTTGAGAACTTAAATAGATTTTCAATTACAATTAATCAGGAACCCTGCTTGGTGCGCTTGCGAGCCGCAGGGAACCTACGGCTCGGTCGCATCCGCTTTTTCAAATAATTACACGACTTGGCAAGTTATCGAAAAATAGCTATTTAAGAGCCTCGGCAAAATATACACGTATGATTTTAAGTGCATTTCTAGCTGCGATCTCGAAGAGATCCGCGTAGCGGCGCGTATAGGGTAGAAATGCGATTGCAGCGTTAACAAACTATATCAAAAACTTATCTGCGAATGAGCAAAAAAGCAATAGTTAAGTAGTCGGACATAAATAAACGACTCTGTGTAAAAAACTGTTAGGCGTTGCTGAAACTCTTTTCTGTTCCCTGTTCCCCGTTCCCTGTTCCCTTATCTCACAGTTAACTTTAATTGTGTCCGACTACTTATAGTGTTTGAAAAAAAGGGCAAGTTTTTTCCAGGCTTTGTCGTAAGAGGTGAGCGCTTTTTTTCTGAGAAATGCGGGTTTTGCTTACCTTTATTCGCCACCAAATAAAAGTCATCACTCAAAATATAT
>JASJDA010000136.1 GCA_030065755.1 Prochloraceae cyanobacterium
ACATCTCCCGTCTTTGAAAAAACGGGATTCTAAACGGTTGTCGCTACGGCGGTTTCAAAACACGCCTCGCTTCGTTTTTAGTTAGATTTTTCCAACTAATTGAAAGCTGTCAAAAACTTTCGACGTGCCATCTATTTTAAATGCTCTATTATTAAAAATAAATTTGGGTTGAATATGCTCAACCAATGGGTTTGCTCCTTTCAGTTTCTGTACTTTGTCTGTCTCAGATTTGGCAATTACGAACTTGGTTAAAAAACAAATACAAACTTAGCTGATATTTTTTTCCTAGGGCGGCATGCAACCCTAGACTTGAATGGAGGAAAAAACATGAAAGCGATCGCCATTAATAAATACGGTTCTGTTGATGTCTTAGAATACATAGACGTGGAAAAACCCCTCGTAACCAGCGATCGATTATTAGTAAAGATTAGTGCCAGTAGCGTCAACCCCATTGATTGGAAAATTAGAAAGGGAATGTTAAGAGTGTTGACAGGAAATAAATTCCCGATGGTGTTGGGTTTTGACGTTGCTGGAGAAGTAGTGGAGGTAGGCGATCGAGTTACAGATTTTAAACCAGGAGATCCTATCTATGCTTATCTAGACCCCATACCTGGCGGTGCATATGCAGAATATACAGCGGTCTCTCCACAAGTTGCTTGTCTCAAACCCACTAACCTGACTTACGAACAAGCCGCCGCCGTCCCCCTAGCCGCCACAACTGCCCTACAAGCCTTGCGAGATAAAGCTGAGATAAAAAAAGGTCAAAAGGTACTAATAAATGGCGCTTCGGGCGGTGTAGGTGTCTTTGCAGTGCAAATTGCTAAGGCATATCAAGCAGAAGTGACTGGAGTTTGCAGCAATAAAAATATTGAATTAGTAAAAAGTCTGGGTGCAGATAAAGTAATCGACTACAAGCAACAAGATTTCACCAAAGAGACTGAGAAGTACGATATTATTTTCGATGCAGTTAGCAATCGAGAATTTTCTGAATGTAAAGATAATCTACTTCCTCAAGGAATTTATATCAAACTGTTACCGAGTTTTGATATTTTAGTGCAAGGTTTTCTCACACTTTTTACTAGCAAAAAAGCTAAATTGTTCTTCGCCAAAGCAAACAGTAAAGATTTAACTTACCTGAAGGATTTAATTGAGACAGGTAAGGTCAAATCGATAGTCGATCGCACTTATCCCCTATCAGAAGTAGCAGAAGCTCATAGATACAGCGAATCAGGACGAGCAGTAGGTAAGATTGTCATTAAAGTAGCTGACGAGAAGATCGAATAGTTAATTAACTTTTATGTCGCGATCGATTTGAAAAACCAGGCTATCGCGCCGCATCAATTTATATTCACCTCGCCAAACGCCCGATCGCAAAGAATTTCCGTCTTTATTGCTTTTCCCTGCAAAAGTTACCCAAGTACGAAAAGGTTTTTCGAGATTGTTGTCTCGATCGATTTCTACTTTCCCATCTGGTGCAGTAAGTTTGAAACTTTCTCTGTCTCCTGCTAAAACTCCAAAAGCGTGAACCCAGAAAACTAGTGCGGGACTGCTTTCTGACAAGCTAATTCCAGAAAATTTTCCTTGCCAAATTTCTGCCTGGGTTGGCGCTTTATTGGCAAATCCAGCCTCAATTAGACCAGTAGGTACGTAATCTAACGATTCTTCCCATAAAGGGTTGCGATCGACCTCACAGCCAGGAGTAGAATCGACTCCCACAAAAGGATCTACTACCTCACCTCGATAGCGAACAGTGAGGTGAACGTGGGGAAAGGACGCTAAACCAGATGACCCTACCATACCGAGAGTAGTTCCCTTAGTTACTTGGGTGTTGGGACTAATAGCGATACTGCTATTACGCAGGTGACAGTATTGGGTTTCCCAATCATTACCGTGGTCTATAACTACACCGTTGCCACATTCCATATCGCCAACAGCTTCTACATCTGCTCGATCTCGAACCAGTTTATCTGCTATTCCGTCGCGAACTCGCAATACAGTACCGTCGGCTGCAGCAACCACAGGAACTCCTTGCTTCATCTTTTGCAAGTCGGAAATACCAAAATCTGTACCTTTGTGACCGTCGTAGGTTTGTCGTCCGCAACCAAAATCAATTTCTTTTGGAGTTGGATCGCGATCGACATAGTGCATAATAAAACAATCATCTCCCAATTTGCAGTCGATGGGTATAGCAAAGCGCGTCGTTTGCGAATCACTAGGAGACAATTGCGCTATCTCTGGTTTATTTTGAGACGGTCGTTCTAATTTTTGCGCCTCGATCGAGGCGAAAATCAAAGCTAAACCAAAACCAAAGGCGATCGCGAGCAAAAAAAATTTTTTATTTCGAGATATCATTATCACTGTTTATAATTTAACTGGATTTTGTCTGTTTTTCTTTCTCAGCTTTGCCTAATTCCTCCTGCAACATATTCTGATAAATTTCGGGCAAATAACGGCTCATAGAATTAGTTTCTATGCCATATCCTAAACTAGTCCAAGTCCCAGAGAGTTTCCGCAATACCTGTTTGATTTTTCCTTGGCGCAATAATTGAGATATGTCTGCACCCCAAACTTGAGAATCTTTTAGCCAAGCGTAAACCACCCGATCTTGATATTTAGGTTCAAAGCTATACTTTGTCTTCAACCAGAGAAACTTAGAAGGTTTAGGGTGATAGCGTTTAGCTCGTTCGTACCAAGTAGTGTTGATAAATTGATAGCGTCCTGCTGCTGTCGTACAGTTATTTTTATTAGGTCCTGTTACTATACGAACGCAAAGATCGGGATGGTTACTTAAGTCAGAGACGTACTTACCGCCATAAATTACGTGATAGGGTCGAGGGACATTGGCTTCACTAGCAGAAATTGTTCGCATCAAAGCCCGAATGTAAGGATCCCCACCTTTCATCGCTAGTGGTTTAGTTCCGTAAATTTTGCTAGGGTAGTGGGTGGTCGATCGCGACTGTGGAGAATTTTTTGTCTGTAAATTTAACACTAACAACCATATCCCTAATGCCACAATAATATTGCGAGGATGCAGTAGTTTTTTTCCCAGCCCTAACAACATACTCCCTCCCTAATGCTCGCTGTGTCACGTTGTAATTCCTTTTTAGGATTGAAAAATGAACTTATGGCGGCAAATGGATGCTCGGTTATTAATCAAGCAACCTTAGAAAATAACTGTTCCCAATCCATTGCCTCCGCCTCTGGTTTAGCAATTATTTCGACTATTTTATTACGCGCCCCACTTTGATACAGTGATTCTACGCAAACTTCTGCTACTTTGGTGCGGGGAATGCTCCCGTCAAACAGTGTATCCGCTGATGACATGACGATCGAGTCTGAGTTATCCTGATTTTTAAGGCCTCCAGGTCTTACAATTGTATAAGTTAAACCGCTTTTCTCAATATATTTTTCTGCCTGTTTCTTCCAGTACAAGACCAACCAAAACAAATTAAGGGGATGGAAAAATTGGGAGACACATAAAGAAGAAACTAAAACAAAGTGTTCAATTCCCTTAGCTTTGGCGACATTGACCAAATTTTTAGTACCTTGATAATCTACTTGATATGGTCCAGTTAGATCTAAACTTGGCTTAGCACCAGTGGCGCACAGCAACACCGTACTGTCACCTATTGCTGCTTCTAAACTATTTGGCACGAGAACGTCCCCAACTACTAACTCCGCTTCTGGAGGTAAAATTTCTTTTCCTGTTTCTAAGTTCCTGACCATTGCCTTAACTGGAATATTCCTTTTAACCAAAACTTCCACTATTCGTCGCCCTGTTTGTCCCGTTGCACCTGCTACAAATGCTTTCATTTCGTTTTTAGTTGAATTCTACACTGTTCAATTGTATGAATTTATGTAAAGTTAGAACTGAAAGCAGATAAAAAACAATTAAAAAAATCCAATTTATTATGTGATGGACTCCCAAGTCACTAACAATCAACCTAAGAATCCCATCCCTGTAACTAGCAAAGAACAATTTGACTTAGGGTCAAAAAAACCATTCCACTTTCAAACTAATTTTCGGGGCTATATGCAAATGTATGGCAACAGGCAAACTGTTGCTCGATATTTTGACGCTCACCAAAATTGGTTTTCTCACTGTGCCCAACCGATGATAGTAGAACCAATAGGGGACAATGGCTATAATCTAACTGTGGGACGTTTTGGTTCTTTTGGCTACGAGGTCGAAGCAAAAATTAGTGTAGTCTTACAGTCTTTAAAGCCAGGAGTTTATTTCATGCAAACAATTGAAATGCCCAATTCTAATCCTCTTGGTTATAAAGTTAACTATCAAGCTGCTCTCAATTTATCAGAAATTTCTAGAGAATTGGCAGTATCTTCTCTAAACGATCGAAAGTTGCTTTCTCAATTGCCCAGTACCGTCACTAAAGTAGACTGGGAACTGTACTTGGGAGTAGCAGTTACATTTCCTAAGTTTATACATAAATTACCTTCGTCTTTGATTCAAAAGACAGGCGATCGCCTTTTAAACCAAATTGTGCGCCAAGTTTCTCCTCGCCTTACTTACAGGGTTCAAAAGGATTTTCACCTGCGCCATAATTTACCTATTCCCCCGAAAAATTCTCACAATCTTATCAAAACCAATAACTCTAGTTTTTTCTCCTAAAACTTGCTGATAATTTTCTGCAGAATATCCATTCCCGTAACTGTTTCCCAGCTAAATAGTCCTAAAAGGATAATACCAAGTATGGCATGAGTGTTACGAGCGAATTGATTGCCTTGTTGCATTAAAGGCACTAAAGAGGCAGAAATGGCAATAATTGCCGTCATACCTAATCCAGCTAGCAAATGAGCCTCGACAAATAGTTTCCCATTGTTGATATAAGTAACGCCCATACCAACTATCGAACCCAGCACCATCAAGGCTAGTAACAATGCTCCTATTTGATGGTGCTTAGTGTTGAATTTTTTCTTGACTAATTCTTTTCTGAGATCTTTATCCGCATTGCGAGTCCGTCTGATTTGAATGCCAAGATAGAGAGCATAAATAGTAATTCCTAATAAAATCCACATTAAAATCGGGTGAGCAAACTGCGACCAGACTTTGATTGCTTCGACAATCTCCAACTTCATAATTTTTTAGTTAGTCTGACAATATTCATAAAAGTTAACATAATGCGAGCGGATTTTTCCTTCCAAAAGCGATCGACCAGTATTTGAAAGTAATCTGAGAAAGTAGACAATTGGCTATCTGTTTTCTATGGTTTCACAGCAGGATATGGTTTTACTCCAGGCAGTTTTTAACGGTCAACTCGATCGCGTCAAAAGAATACTCGCTCTTGGGGCTGATATTAATGGGGCCGATCGCAATGGCACTACGGGTTTAATGTACGCCGCAAGCCAAGGTCATACCGAGATCCTTCAATTACTCATAGATAAAGGAGCTTCGGTTAATCTCTACAATCAACCTCATCAATTAACAGCTCTAATGGTAGCTGCAGCAACAGATCGGGTCGAGGCTCTAAAAGCTTTAATTGATGCTGGGGCGGAGGTTAACGATCGTAATGATGACGGCAGTACGGCTCTAATGATAGCTGTTTATAAAGGTCATCTTAAAGCAGTGCAAATCCTCCTAGCTGCGGGTGCAAATGTCGATATTGTCGATCGGGATGAGGACACGGCTTTAAATTTAGCAGCGGTTGCAGGTCATACTAAAATTATGTCTGCTTTAATACAAGCAGGTGCAGATGTAAATATTCCCACGACTGAGGGCGAAACTCCCTTAACTTTAGCAGTAGAACGAGGCAATTTAGAATGTGTAAAATATTTACTACAAGCTGGTGCCAATGTCAATAATTCAACTGCTAAAGGCGAAACAGCTCTACATCTGGCTGCTGCTGAAGGTTGGCTAGAAATTGTCAAGTTGCTACTACAAGCTGGTGCCAATGTCAACGATCGAGATCGAGAAGGAGACGGAGCTTTACATTTGGCAGTACTTGAAGATCGTCGAGAAGTTTTGCAGGTTTTACTAGAAGCTGGGGCGCAAGTAGACTTGAAAAATAAGTTGGGGGACACTCCGTTAATTTTAGCTTGCTTGCAAAGTCGCGAGGCAATTGTGGCACAACTACTGAATTACGGTGCTGACCCCAATATTGAAAGTCAAAATGAAACTCCCCTAAGTATAGCAGCAGAACTGGGTTCGATCGGAGCGTTAAAAGCTTTATTACAGGCAGGTGCCGATCCGAGTACTAAAATGGCTGATGGTAAAACTATATTGATTAAAGCTGCTGAGAACGATCGCTCAGCGATCGTCGAAGAGTTGGTTAAAGCAGGTGCCGATCTCAATCAGTGCGATCGCGCTGGTGCGACTGCTTTGATGTGGGCAAGTCATCGGGGTTATATTGAGGTGGTAGAAATTTTACTTAAAAGCGATCGCCGCTTAGATCTCGATCGCAAAAATAATGGCGGTTATACGGCTTTAATGCTGGCTCAGTTTAATAATTACTCTGAGGTGGTAAATTTATTAAAAAATGCTGGAGCTAAAGAATAGTCTTACTTTCGATTGAGTCTTGATATTTTATCTTGCCTACTTTAATGTTTATCTATTCAACTAAGGCGATAGATATTGTTGTCTGTTTGTTTTGCTATTTTAATCAACCAAGCTTCTATTCAAGACACCTAAATTTCAAAGATCTTATCTAAAATTTAGCTTGAGAATTTTTATTTTTTTGTAGAACAGGGAATCTAGAATTGATTTGATAACTGTTATATACTAAGTATATCTAAAAAAAAACTAAATTTTAGGAACTTTTACTTGTATTTACTAAGTTTTAGGTCCTGAAATTTAAATATTTAAAGTCAAAACCAAAATAAGGTTTGTTGTAACAATTGTGTAACTTATTAAAGCTAAACTCGGAGATAATTTTCAGAACGACAATGACATTCAATTGTTTGTGAATTCAATAGCAACTATAGTTGCTTTTAGAAACAATGTATCAAAAGATACTTTTTATAAATGTTGCTTATCTGAAATTCATCCACGATACCCTCTTTTAAGAAGTCAAAATAAACAAAGTTAAGTTTGAGGGTGTAAAAAATCAGCCCCTTTACTCAGGGAAAAAAAACGATAACTAAATAACAAAGGAAAATATAATAATGCAGAGGTTAGACCAAAAAGCAGCCCTAGAAATCATGCTAGCTCAATTGCAAGAGCTTAAAATCAATCATTTTACTGGCAGTTTGATCCTACAAGCTAGAAATCATCTAACCTGGAAATTATGTTTTCGTATGGGCTTTTCGATCTGGGCTACTGGTGGAGCTTATCCATACGAAAGATGGCGGCGACACTTACAAAAATATTGTCCTGGTATTAAAGATACAGAACTGGCTAAAATCGCACCCCCACAAACATATCAAGAGTATATAATACTCGCGAAATTATGGCAGCAAAAAAGGATAGTCTTACAACCCGACTTGGTTGAATTAATCAAAAATATTGTAATTGAAGTTATCTTTGATGCAATTCAGTACAGTGTGAAAACAGGGGAAAATTTGCACTACAGTACAGACAGCAGCGATCGACCAAACTTATTAATTGCTTTGCTGAGAACTTCTGACATTAGCGAACAAGCTCAACTAAATTGGGAAAGTTGGTATGGTGCAGGACTAGAAAACTACTCGCCAAATTTATTTCCCGTAATTGAACGACCAAAAATCCTTCAAGAAAAAGCTCCACTGCGGGTGTATCAAGTAATTAGAAATTTAGCAGACGGAACTAAGACCCTGCGAAATCTGGCTGCCAAAAGTGGTTGGGATCTGATAGATTTAACTCGTCGTCTAATTCCTTTGGTAGAAGCTGGCGCTATTGAGTTATCTTCAGTCCCGACCTTAAGGGAATTTGAGTTACCCAGCCAGCCCGAGAAAAAAACCTTAACTCCCACCAAACTGAAAAAAATACATCAGGTTAGCGTACCATCAGAGACTAAATCCTCACAAACAGATAGTTCCCGACTATTAGTAGCTTGTGTAGATGACAGTCCACTAGTGTGTAAAGCCCTAGAGCAAATTATCACGCCACAGGGATATAGGTTTATCAGCATCACCGATTCTGCCAAAGCAGTTCCCATGCTTCTCAAATGCAAACCAGACTTTATTTTTTTGGATCTGATGATGCCTGTTACCAATGGTTACGAACTTTGCGGCCGACTGCGAAAAACTCCAAGATTTAAAAAAGTACCGATCGTTATTCTCACAGGTAGAGATGGGTTGATAGATAGAATGAGAGCAAAATTAGTAGGATCGACCAGTTTCTTGTCAAAACCAGTGGAAAAAGAGCCAGTACTGACAATAATTGACAAATATTTGCCAGTTCAATATGATTTACCCCAAAACAATCACTAGATTACAAAGCAATTTTAAATTGAGGAAACAGGCGTGAGTAAAGTACTTTTGGTAGAAGATAGCGTATTAGAGTTCGAGACGCTCAAACGATACCTACAAAAGCAGGGATTTTTAGTATATGGAGTTAGGAGTGCTGAAGAAGCTCATCTGAGATTGAAACAGCAAAAACCAGATGTAATTTTGCTCGACGTAATTTTGCCAGGAGCAAGCGGTTTTGAATTGTGTCGCAAGCTCAAAAAAGATTCAAAAACCAAAGCAATACCAGTAGTAATCTGCTCGACCAAAAATACCAAAGTCGATCGCATCTGGAGCGATATGAGTGGTGCTGATGCCTACATAACTAAACCCGTAGATGAAGCAACTTTAATTCAAACAATTAATCAGTTCGTCAATTAAGGAGAAATAGAGCTGTTGGAAGAGGGAATTAAAGATATGGCACTGGCAACTAGCCAAATCTTGCCAAAACAAGAAGACGATCGAGATCGAGAGAGTGGAGATCGTTTTGTGAAATTTGTCCTCAGCGAAGAAGTCAATGGAGTGGTTTTATTAGAAGGATTGTTAGGAGTAATAAAAGTTGCTATCGAGGATATATTGCCCGTGCCGCAGGTACCAGAGTTTTTTTTAGGTATTACTAATTGGCAAGGAGAAGCAATCTGGATTGTAGATTTGGCCAATCTAGTAGGAGGAACTCACTGGTGTCAGCGAGAGAAGGTAGCAAATACTGGTATAGCAATGTTAGTGCAAGTTCGCGATCGAACCGCAGGACTGTTAATAGAAGGAGTTAGCGCGATCGAACAATACGATCGACAAGCAAAATTACCCATATCCACATTGATGTTACCCGAAAGACTGCGCTCGTTTCTACAGGGTTACTTTCTCGATTCTCAGAATAAACCCTTAATGTGGTTCGATCTTAATGCGGCGATCGCCGTACTTCAGAGGTGAGATACTTGTTTGAAGGAATTTATTTTCAATACTAAACTAAAGCGCCAAATGCGTTAAGAAGTCTATCCCAGCCCGATGAGAATAAACTAAATAATAGCAAAATGATTCCCGAAAAAATATTTACCGCAGCTAATAAGATTCTTAACTCTACCGACGATCTAAACTCTCTATTTCGAGTCACCACCAATGAATTGCGGCAAACACTAGGGTGCGATCGCGTGGCAATTTACCGCTTTCACCCAGATTGGAGTGGAGAATTTGTAGCCGATTCCGTGACTTCTGGATGGATATCCCTGGTAGAAGAACAGCGCCACACCCCAGAAATTATCGAAAACATCAATGAATGCAGCATCAAAGCTTTAGCTCGCCAGGGAGGGGTGGTAGGAGAAAAAAAATCCAGATCCTACCTCGCCGATACTCACCTACAACAAACAGGGGGAGGAGCTTTTAGTCAGGGTCAAATCTATACCGTAGTTAATGATATCTACGAGCGGGGCTTTAGCGACTGCTATATTAATGTTCTAGAAAGATATCAAGCCAAAGCTTATATTATTGTTGCCATATATCAAGAGTCGCAGTTGTGGGGCTTGCTAGCAGCTTTCCAAAATTCAGCTCCTAGAGAATGGCAAGAGAGCGAAGTGACAATGCTAGTACAGATGGGAACTTTGTTCGGCGTTGCTTTGCAAAAATCCCAATACATAGAACAAATAAAAGCTCAGAGCGAACAACTACTCAAGCGCAGCGATCGAGAGAAAGCTCTAGCTAAAATCTTAGACCGGATTCGTCAGAGTCAGGACTTAAACGCTATATTTAACGTTACCAGCAGTGAAATTCGACAGCTGCTATCGTGCGATCGCGTAGCAATTTATCGTTTCAAGAGCGATCGCGCTGGAGAGTTTATTGCCGAGTCGGCGGGATCTAAGTGGGTTTCTCTGCTCGAAGAACAGCGCAATGTTCGAGAAGTTGTGGCCAATATGGCAGGGCCAAAAACTGACAACTCTAATGGCGATCTGACCTATCTTCAGCCAACTCAGGAAGGCATCGGCGGATACCAATTTTATCGAGTAGTTAATGATATCTACAACTGCGGCTTTTCTCAAGAATACATTAATATCCTAGAAAAATATCAAGCCAAGGCTTACGTTAGCGTTGCCATCTACAAAGAAGATAAATTGTGGGGCTTACTGAGTGCCTATCAAAATTCAACTCCTAGAGAATGGTTAGAAGAAGAATCTCAATTATTGGTGAGAATTGCCAATCAGTTTAGTTTAGCCGTACAGCAGTCAGAATATTTACAACAGCTCGGCGCTCGAAATCAACAACTATTGATGCGCAGCCAACAAGATAAAGGTCTGGCCAAGATTGTCAATCGCATTATTTACACCCAGGATTTAGATGCGGTCTTTAAAATTGCCACCGGAGAAATCCGACAACTGTTAAAGTGCGATCGCGTAGCTATATATCGTTTTCATCCAGACTGGAGCGGTGAATTTATTGCCGACTCCGCTAGCTCCGAGTGGGTCTCCTTACTCGAAGAACAGAAGAAAAATCCAGAAATTGTCGAAAACGTTAACAAATGTAGTGTTAAAGAGCTAGCTGGCGATCGGGGTTTGTTAGGGGCAACGTCAACAGATAGTTATATCCAACAAACTCAAGGAGGCTCTTTTAATCGCGAGCGAGTATTTCGAGTTACCAACGATATCTACGAGTCTGGTTTTGCTGATTGCTACATCAAAGTTTTAGAGAGCTATCAAGCTAGGGCTTATATTATAGTTGCCATTTACTTTCAAGATAAACTTTGGGGATTATTAGCAGCCTTTCAAAATTCTGGGCCTAGAGCGTGGCAAGAAGACGAAATTAACTTATTAGTCAAGCTTGCTAACCAATTTGGCGTGGCAATGCAACAGGCAGATTACCTAGAGCAAATTCAAAATCGCAATCTAGAGCTAGCCGAACAAGCAGAGCGAGAACGTACTCTAGCTAAAATTATCGAACGGATTCGCCAACCTTTAGATTTAAACGAGCTATTTCAAACCACAGTCAAAGAGTTGCGTCCCTTTCTCAAAGCCGATCGGGTAGGAGTGTTTAAATTTTATCCAGATTCAAACCACGACGACGGGGAGTTTGTTTCCGAAGATGTAGTTGGCAATTACTCTTCAGCAATGGCCGCTAAGATTCACGATCGTTGTTTTGGAGAAGGTCATGCCAATCTGTACGCCCAGGGTAAATTTCAGGCGGTAGCAGATATTTACAAGGCAGGATTTAAGCAGTGTTACATAGACATTCTCTCTAAGTTTGAGGTAATAGCTAACTTAGTCGTTCCTCTAGTTAAAGGGGGGGAATTGTGGGGACTGTTTTGCGTCCACCAGTGCAGTGGTCCTAGGGAATGGACAAATGAAGAGATTCAGTTTATCGAACAAATTGCCTCTCAGTTTGGAATAGCTTTACAGCAAGCTGAATACTTGCAACAGCTTAAAAACAGAAACGACAAACTAGCCACACAAGCAGATCGAGAGCAAGCTCTAGCTAAAATTATCAAGCGGATTCGCCAATCCTTAAATTTAAACGACCTATTTGAAATTACAGTGCGCGAGATACGGCGCTTTCTCCAAGCCGATCGAGTAGGGGTGTTCAAATTTTATCCAGATTCAGGATACGATGACGGGGAGTTTGTCTCCGAAGACGTAGCTAGCGGTTACTCTTCAGCAATAGCAACTAAGATTCACGATCATTGCTTTGGAGATCAGTACGCCGACAAATACGCTCAGGGAACAATACAGGCAGTAGCAGATATTTACAATGCCGGATTTAGCGACTGCCACATAGATATTCTCTCTAAGTTCGAGGTAAGAGCTAATTTAGTCGTTCCTCTAGTTAAAGGGGGAGAATTGTGGGGACTGTTTTGCGTCCATCAGTGCAGTGGCCCGAGGAAATGGACAGATGAAGAGATTCGGTTTATCGAACAAATTGCCTCCCAGTTTGGAGTCGCCCTACAGCAATCTGAATACATCCAACAGCTACAAAGTAGAAATGACCAACTAGCCGCTCGAAGCGATCGAGAAACAGGTATTATTCAGTTATCCGCTCGCTTGACGAACCGCTTAGCAGATCTGGTTCAAACAGGTGAAGAGCCTATAACTTTAGCAGAGATGGCAGCAGCAGAACTGCGTCGCATCTTGAAAGCCGATCGAGTTGGCGTTTATCAATTTTTTCAAGACTGGTCGGGGGAATTTGTCGTCGAGTCTGTCGGCAGCAAATGGTCTAAACTTGTAGGCACGCCAAAAGCTCGCGTCCGAGACAGTTATTTGAGAGATTCCAATGGAGGACGCTACGCTCGCAAAGAGAGTTTGCGAGTGAAAGATATATATAAGGCTGGTTATCAGCAGTGTCACGTCGCTTTCTTGGAAGAATGGGGAACCAGGGCTTATATGGTCGCTCCTATTTTTAAAGGGGAGCAACTTTGGGGGCTGCTCTCAATTCATCAAAATGACGGACCTCGCGATTGGGAAGACTCAGAATTAACTATCTTAGAACAGGTAGCTACTAAAATTGGCGTTGCCTATCAGTTAGCAGATTACCTGAAGCAAATTCACACTGCCGAGCAACAGTTACAAGTAGCAGCCGAAAGGGAAAAAACTGCCAGGAAAAAACTGCAAGAAGAAGCCATAATGATGCTGCAGGCGATCGAGCCTTCTTTTGACGGCGATTTGACCGTGCGGGCTCCTCTTTCCGAAGACGAAATCGGGACGATCGCCGACGGGTATAACACCACCATCCAAACTATGCGAGAATTGGTCAGCCAAGTTAAAGTAACCGCATCTAGAGTCAGCGATACTTCTAACTACAGCAATTCATCGGTAGTACAACTTTCAACTGAGGCCAAACAACAGGTAGAACAGTTAGAGCGAGCTTTAGCACAACTTCGCTTAATGGTCAAGTCTACTCAAGGAGTTTTAGAAGACATTCAAAAAGTAGAACGAGCAACCCAAGAAGCAAATAAAACTGTTAGCACTGGCGACTCTTTGATGCAACAAACCGTCGATGGCATCTTAGACATTCGGGAAACAGTATCGCAAACAGCCAAGAAAATTAAGAGTTTGGGCGAAGCCTCCCAAAAAATTTCTAAGGTGGTAAGTTTGATTGAAAACTTTGCTACCCAAACTAATCTACTAGCCTTAAATGCAGCGATCGAAGCAACCCGTGCAGGAGAATACGGGAAAGGTTTTGCCGTAGTTGCCGATGAAGTTCGTTCTTTGGCTTATCAATCAGCTAGTGCGACTACCAAGATAGAACAGTTAGTTCAAGAAATTCAAGGGGAAACCAAAGAAGTTACCGAAGCAATGGAATTGGGAATAGCCCAAGTGGTTCGAGGTACAGAGCTAGTGGAACGAACTAGAGTAAGCCTAAATGAAATAGTCTCCGCTACTACCGAAATCGGTACCCTAGTAAGAGCAATTACTCAAGCAGCCTCCGACCAAACTAAGCAGTCCAAAACCTTGACAGAAGCGATGAAAGATGTATCGGCAAGCGCTCGCAATACCTCTACTCAAGCAGCTAAGATTTCCGATTCCTTTGAGGAATTGTATTTGTCCTCCCAAGAATTGGAAGAAAGTATCTCTCAATTCAAAGTAGACTAAACAAAATCCTTGGAGCCAAGTGACGTGACTGACGATCGAGACAACCAAGCTGAGTTGGAAAAATACTTCTTCAACGAAGCTACAGAGATGCTGCTAACCATCGAGCAGATTCTTCTAAGTCTACTAGAAGAAAAAACCACTGATAAAGTCCACACCTTAATGCGAAGCGCCCATACCCTCAAGGGAAGTGCTGCTAATGTAGGACTGACAACCATCGAGACGATCGCCCATCACCTAGAAGACGTATTTCAAGCACTATATCCTGAGGAAGTGGAGATAGATCCAGAATTGAGTTCTTTGCTTTTAGATGGTTATGAGTGTCTGCGAAGCCCCCTCAGTGCAATTTTATCCAATTTGCCTTACGACGAAACTGCTATTTTAGATCGAACTGCTTCGGTTTTTGCCAAACTTCAAGCTAAGTTGGGAGACTTCTTCGGTCGGGAAGCCCCTCTTCCCAGCTCGGAAGAACTAGGCTTTGACGTAGTAGGTTCAATTTTTGCCGATAGCATACCAGAAGATTTACAGCAGCTAGAAGAGACGATCGCCTCTTGGGAAATAGACCAGATCGAAGAAGTACTCCGCTCCCAAGCTGAGTTTTTTTTGGATCTGGGGGCTTCTTATAATTTGCCAGGATTGGAAGAAATCGCTAAGTATACTCTCGTTGCTCTAGACGAGCAACCCGAACAAACAACCGAAATCGCTAAAGCTGCTTTAGAAAATTTTCAACAGTCCTACCAGGCTGTGATGGCAGGCGATCGCACCACTGGGGGTCAAGTATCCGCTCAATTACAAGATTTAGCAGGAATTACTAGCTCCCCAATTCCAGTCAACGCAGAAGTAGAGTATTTTGATGAAACTTCTCTAGTTTCTCCCACAGAACAAATTCCCGAACCACTTCGTACTCAAATAACTCAAATAGCTAATAACCAAAATGGCACTCAAATTTTCTCCCAAGAGACAGCAGGAAGTCAGAAGCAAGTAGAAAATAGCAACTCCCTCGCGCCAATCTCTGCTGTGGAAGGGATTTTCCAGTCAATCTTGACAGAAGATTCAGAAACTACCGACGAAGGAGAAGAAGTCTTTTTAGGAGAGAAAAGCGAGATCTCTTCTGCCAAGATAGTCAAAGATCGCCAAATAATAGCAGAAAACATCGAAGTTCCTACTATACGAGTACCCAAAGAAAAACTCGATCGTCTCAGTAAAACTATTGCCGAACTAATAATTAAAGAAAATCAACAAAATTTAAAATCCGAACAACTCCACCAAAATACTAAAGAGACACTAGAGCAATTTATTCGCTGTCAGAAACAGCTAAGTCAAATCGGCAACTGGTCTGAGAAAAACCAACTCTATCCAAAAAGAAAAAGGCGACAGCAAGACGAAATTAAACAACAAAAAGACCTGTCAGAGCGATTTATACAGTTGGGATCTCATCAGTATCAATTCGACGAGTTAGAAATGGATGCCTATACAGAATTCCACCTTCTAGTTCAGAATCTAACAGAAAATATGAAGCTTTTAGGAGAGCGAATGGAACTGTTAGAAACGGAAATGGGACAGTATCGCTTTCATACTAGCAAAGGCAAACGACTTCTAGATAGCGCCAGCGAAGATCTTTTTCAAGCAAGAATGGTTCCAATAGCCATAGTCTTTAATAGATTACCTCGTCTGCTACAACAGATGATCGCTACTTACCGCAAACAAGCAGAACTCGAGCTAATTGGGAGGGAAATATTAGCAGACAAAGCAATTTGCGACAAGCTTTACGACCCTATCTTACATCTAATTCGTAATGCTTACGATCACGGACTAGAAGATTTAGAGACCCGCAGACAAAAAGGCAAACCTGAAATAGGCAAGATCGCTGTTAGAGCCTATCAGCAGGGAAATCGCACGACCATAGAAGTGGAAGATGACGGACGAGGTTTAAATTGGGAGCGCATTCGTACTAAAGCGATCGAAAATAACCTACTGAGTTCCGCAGAAGCTGCCAGCACCACAGAAGAAGAATTAGCAGAATTATTGTTCGAGCCAGGTTTCTCTACAGCAGACAAAATAGGAGAATTATCCGGTCGCGGCGTAGGTTTAGATGTAGTTCGCAGCCAATTACAAGCCATGGAAGGTCAGGTTTCGATAAGCTCTATATTCGGTCGCGGAACTACCTTTATCATGCAATTGCCATTGCAATTAACTAGGGCTCGTTTGCTAATTTGCCAGTGTCAAGGCATTACCTACGGACTCTTATACGAATCAATAGCAAGGGTAATATTGCCACAGCCAGAGCAAATTCAACAGCAAAAGTCCTTAAGTGGAAAAGAGGCGCAAATATTCTTTTGTTGGGAAGAGGCAGACGACAAGCAACTAATTCCTATTCGATCGCTGGTAGATTTGCTCTCTTATCAATATATACCGTTTCCGCAACAACAAAATTCCAACTTGAGTGTTTTCCCAATAGAAGAAAAAAATCGCGTTTTACCCCTATTAATGTTAGAAATAGACGGTCAACGGCTGCTATTGCAGGTGGATCGGATTTTACTAGAGGAGGAGTTAATCGTAAAATCCTTAGGCAGTTGTCCGACTTTACCCAGCTACATTCAAGGATACAGCGTATTAGCCGATGGCAGTCTGACCCTAGCGATCGATCCAGTAGAGTTGGTGGCTGAAGTTTGGGAAAACACTCTTAACTCTAGTTCGGCGTTGCCAGAACTTCCCACAGTAGGAACTCTAACAACTTCTTCGGCGCTGGAACCTCGAACAAAAGCAATCCTGCCGACAAATGAGGACATAGAAATAGTAGACGCTATCTTAACCGACGACCCCCCTACTTTACCACCCCGATTTCTCAAAATTTTAGCCGTTGACGACTCTATTGTTCAACGACAAAACTTAGCCAACACACTTCGCAAAGCTGGATATCAAATTCTGCAAGCAGCCAACGGGACTGACGCGATCGCCGTTTTGGAGAAAAATCTCGATATCAATCTAGTTATCTGCGATATTGAAATGCCTTATATGAATGGCTTTGAATTTCTAGGTTACTGTCATCAAGACCCTCGTTTTTCTCAAATTCCGATCGTCATGTTAACCACCCGTAGCGGAGACAAACACCGTAAATTTGCTCTCGCTTTAGGAGCAAAAGAATATTTAACTAAGCCTTACTCAAATGAAGAATTGCTAAACACAGTTGCCAAACTACTTAACGTACAATCTCAAATCATTTATTGAAAAATATAGTAAATATCTTCCCTCGAACTTTTTTAAACAATATCAACCTCAATTTTATATTATGATGCTAGATGCTCCTTTTCCTTTCAAGAAATTATCCGCTCGTTCTTCGGATCGAGAATTATTACAAGTCATAGTTTTTACCATCCAAAATTATTTCTTTGCGCTTCCAGTGGAAAAAGTTCTCAAGGTAATTATTTGTCCGCCCATTGAAAGTAATATGAGTAATGGGGTTGGCGTGGCCAATCTCGAAGCGGAAACGCTGACAGTAATAGATTTAAATTTTTATTTTCTCCAACCTTTTTTGGGAAGTAAAACAATAGAAACCTCGAACGATCGCAACGATTATTCTCGTCGTTTCTTGATTAAAATCCAAATAAAAACAGGAGAAGCTTACGGCATTATAGTCGATCGAGCCCCTAGTCTGGCAGATATACCTTTAACAACAATTCGTCCTCTCCCATTATCTTATCGCCAGGAATCAAAAATTAGCTTTGTCTCTCACATAGCTATTTTGCCACAACCAGAATCAGAAAAAGAGAGGGAAATTTTTCTTTTGGGGATGGAACAAATGCTTGCTAAAAAGTTAGTTAAAAATCAAACTAAATTTACACCTGAGAGGATAGATGTCGGATTTTGAAGAAATTATCAATTTTTGGTTTGGCAAACCTGACCGTCCAGATTATGGCAAGCCAAAAAAATTTTGGTTTTTGACATCCTCCGCGCCCTGGAAGTGCGCGGATTCCCATCTATTCAAGCAATCTCATTGATAGAGAGTTGAATGAATTCGTATGGGGGTTGACGTTTCACGGGCTGCTGCTTCTTTTACAGAAGTCTTATGCCTGCCTCCACGTCCGTTTAAAGTCTCAGAGTGTCCCCCCGCGACTAATATATTTTTAGCAGCATTAATGTCTCTGTCGTGAGTTGTTTCGCAATTTAAACATATCCATTCTCTAATAGAAAGGTCTAATTTTCCTGCTCTAAACCCGCAACAGGAACATACTTGACTAGTCGGTTCCCATCTACTAATTACTTGAAACTCGCGACCATATTTTGCGGCCTTTCCTTCTAACAAAGTTCTAAATTGTCTCCAACCTAAATCGCTGATAGCTCTAGACAATTTACGGTTTTTAATCATTCCCGACACGTTAAGATCTTCTAAAACAATCACTTGGTTTTCGTTGATTATTTGACTCGAAAGTTTGTGCAGAAAATCAGATCTCGTATCTTTTAATTTAGCTTGTAATCTAGCCTTTCTTGTTCTCGCACGTTCATAGCGTTTAGAACCTCTTGTCTTTCTCGATAAGTTTTTGCTTAATCTGCGTAATCTTTGAAGGCGATTTTTAAGAGGCTTAGGATCATCTATCTTCTCGCCAGTACTCAAAGTAGCAAAAGTTTTTATTCCTAAATCGATTCCAACATTTCTATTAGTTTTAGATAAAAACTCAGGAGTAATCTCAACTACAAAGCTCAAAAAATAGCGTCCAGCAGAATCTTTAATAACTGTTACTGACGAAGGAGCAACAGGTAGTTCTCTAGACCATACTATTTTTAACTTGCCTACCTTAGCAAAATAAACACTATTTTCATGTACTTTAAAACCACCTTGTCTAAATCTAGCTGATTGTTTAGCTCGACGTTTTTTAAACTTTGGTGGTCTAACTGGTTTTCCCTTTCTTTGTCCTTTACAAGACTTGAAAAAGTTCTGATAAGCTTGCTCTAAATCGTTTAAAGACTGCTGTAACGGAATGTTTGATACTTCTTTGAGCCATTCCCGATCTTTTGTCTTTTTAGCTTGAGTAATAAACCGCTTTTGTAAATCTGCATTTTTAGGCTTTTTATTCCCAGCCTTATATTCCTCTATGCAATGAGCTAGCGCATCGTTCCAAACCTTCCGCACACAACCAAACAGCTTGCTTAATGCAAACTGCTGAGATGGTGTGGGATAGCATCTGTAGCGATAACGCGCTTTCATAGACAACTGCAAAGAATTTAAATCGTAATAATTTTACCAGATCGGTTGACAAAATGCCAGAAAAGCAGTTACACATTAGAGTTACAGAATCAGAAATGAAAATATTAGAACCATATGCGATCGCGCACTCAGCGCACTAAAAGCGATATTGTTCGGGAGTTTATTAGAAGCCTTAAAGATCGAAAGCCGTCCTAGAAGGACGGGGCTTGTGACCCAAATTTTCGGTCAACTGGACTTCTGGCAAGAATCGCCCCTCAGTTGTTTAGCCTTAATTATCCTACTGGATCAATACTGCAGCTTTAATAGTCGCATCCCTTATTGGTGCGGCTGTTTGGATATCTCTTTTTATTTGCGGTCAACTCGTGCTTTCAATGTTATTAGACCAATTTGGATGGTTTGGTTTTGAAATTCATCCAGTAAATTTAATGCGAGCGATCGGTGCTTTTTTATTGGTTGTTGGCGTTACTTTAATTGCTCGTTTTTAATTGATTTTTGTTTGTTCAAAACCCGCAAACCCATACCCAAAAAACCAAAAGTTAGTAGACCCAATGCTAAAGAAGATTCGGGGATAGAAGTAACAGCAAGAAACTCTATTTTAGTGCCGAAAACTAGCTTGTCATTGAGATCGAAGCCGAGGTCTAAGGAATCAATAGCCCTCTTCCCAATAGTCACGTCAGAAACCACTTTAAGTCCAGACGCAGTCAGACATCCGTTGGGGGCATTATTAGCAGTATATAACTCGGGTTGCCAAGCAAGTTGAAAATCGCAGCTTTGAGGAGAGATATTATCTAGATCGACTACTCTTTCAGATGCAGGTCGATCGCACAATCCGATTAAAGGGTTGGGGTCAATAAAGCGACTAACACTAAGTTCTACACCAGAACTACCTTCACTAAAGGAATAAAAAGCCGTGCGGAAAGGAAATCCACCTGTGGTTTGTTCGAGGTAAATAGTTTGGCTACTATCTACAGAGTTAATCCCTTGGAGTTGCACCTCGCAATTGTACATTGTTATTAGAGGAACAGAAGAGTTACTAGCAACTTGCTGGCGATTGTCAAAAAAACCAGTAAACCAAGACCCTACCTGGTTAACCTGCTGAGAAATTGGCGGGACAATAGTTGCAGCGAGAGTTTTAGGAACGAAGGCAAAGGTAGAAAGTAAAATGGTTAGAGTATAGGCTTTTATCTTATTCATTACTTCTTTTTAAAAACTGTTAGTAAAACAGGACCTAATAAATAATAATGACCGATACATTCTAAATCCACACTCTTACCTAAATTTTCTCTTTCTTGAGGACTATAAAATTTTATTCCTCCGCCAAAATAGCGAAAATAATTAAGGGAAAAAATACCATCTGCTTTAGTGTAATCGACTAAATAAAAACGTCCATTACTATTAAGTACTCTACTGACTTCCGAAAAAACTCGATCGGGATTGGGATAATGTAAAAAGCTGATAGTATTAAACACTGCATCAAATTGACCTTCAACAAAAGGCAAAGATTCCGCATTTCCCCCTACGAATATTAACTGTTTGCGGTACTTTTTAGTCTTTCTTGCTTGACGGAGCATTTCTTGAGAAAGGTCTACTCCCGTACCAAAAAGGGTCGGAAATGTAGCTGCAAGGCGATTTAAGAGGCGACCAGTACCGCAACCGAGGTCTAGTACTTGAGGATTTTCTGGTAGTTCTACGTACTCTAAGAGCCGCTTGTGGACGGCTTGGTAAAAAATAGTGGTGAATATAATATCGTAGTTGGGTGCCCAGCGATCGAACAACCTTTCCTTTTTTTTGAAGACAGTTTCGTTAGTCATGGGGATTTTAGGTTTAATTTCCTGCGGCGTAGCAGACTCAATACCAGTAATAATGGTAATACGATCGCTAATAATCCTGCTGTTGTGGAAATTATGGGTTTATCTAGATGCCGTAGGGCGATCGCCACCAATGCCCATACAAAAACTGAGACGAAAGCAATATCTACTCTAACTAAACTTATGGTAGCGCCAACTGCTCCTGCTAACAGTAAGGCGATCGCGCTCCAGATTTGCGGACTAATTCCCCACCCATTCCAACCCAGATCGTAAAGAGCGATCGCTACATTGGTTATTGTTGCAACGCTAATCCAAGCTAGATAGATAGTTATAGGAATTTGGACAAACCATTTATCTTGTCGAGACATTCTCTTTTTCCCAATTTCCAAGCGCAGATAAATAAGAATTAGGGGTAATAATATTGCCAACATTGCTAGTAGGGAAAGTAAAAACGATCGAGACAAGAAACAAAACACCCATACAATCTGAGCAACACTACTTGCTACCAAAAGATAGCCCATCTTATGCAGATTAGAATTTTCTCTTTGACTGGGTAATACTTGATAGATAGCGAAGCTAAATAAACCCAGATAAATTACTCCCCAGATAGCAAAAGCATAGTTAGCAGGGGTAATGAGAACGTCTTTAAAGAGGGTATTAGAAATTTCTCCAATATTTAGTCCGTTTATAGGCTTTATATTTGCTGCAACATTAGTGCCAAAAGCTGCAAGAATAGCGACGATATTGGCAATTTGTCGAAGGATATCTCTATCTATTTTCATCTTAATTCGCCCTGGAAACTCTATCTTTCATCCTATCTCTTTAGCCATCAGAGCGATCGCGCTTGCTGTAATATGTTTTATAAATCAACTTAATTCACAGTAGGAGAGTATTAGTGGAGATTATTAGTCTGGCAACGTTGTTGGTCAATTGGGGAATTCAATTTGCTACTGGGTTTGCTTTTAAAGAGGTTCTTGGCGAAAAGTGGAAAGACAACAAACTCCTTAAACGAAAATTATCAAAGTTTCTAAAACCAAATCCTTTACGTTTTATTAGTTTTAATTTCTTGTTAATACCCTCAACGGGTGCCTGAGTAGTTCGATTTTTAAAATAAGGAATTATTTCAGCAAACCATCTAATTATAGTCCCACAACTTTCAGGAAAATAGAGCGCAGCTTTTTTCAACCAATGAGTCAATTTTAATAAAGATCTAACCTCAGATTTATTGGAGTTGAAAAGACTTCTTAGTTTTTCTTTTATTCCGTACATTTTTATTAATTTAGGAGCAATTTTTCTAATTTCTTTGAGTTTTTCTTTTTGCTCAATGTGGCGAGCGCCCACTTTTAAGCCTAGTCAAATAGGATGAGCCAAAATTTGTTTTCTCTATTACTTTGCATCATGTCCTATTTGATAAGTGTGTCGCCTGTAATTCATGTAAATTAAAATTAATCACTATATAACTGAAGAGTTTTAAAATTAAGTCCTAATAGACGCCTGTCTTTCCTTAAACCTAGACTCTGAGGAGAAACTGGTTTTTGAGTGCGAAAATTAATCTCCAACTGATTATTTTTCTGATGTTCCTTAATAAATTCCGCAGGAATAGTAACTTTACGAATGTTTTCTTCCTCGTTTCTGTCTGTGTAATTAATTTGGAAAACCCATTGAGTTAGAAATTGTCCGTTTACTAAAATATCTACTAGTTGTTTTGGGCGTTTGCGATCGAGAAAGGGACTGACAATAGCTTCCAGAATTAAATTATCTTGAATAGGTTGCTTAATGGGAATACGAAGCTTTGCTTCAGTTCCATCAGTCCAAGTTCCTATAGGTTCGGGTTTTGACCAATCTCCCAATTGATATTCTAAAGAATTATTATTGTGAGATTTAAAATTCAAAACTTTATGTACCCTATTCAAGGGGTTAACTGGGCTGAGTTGAAAGTTTTTAAACTGAAGGCTTAATAAACGCTTATCTTCACTTAATTCTAGACTATAAGGAGATGCTGGTTTTAGTATGCGGAACGTAATATCCAGCGGACTATTGAGGTTAATCAATTTTGCGGGAATAATAGCCTCACGAGTTATTGTTGGTTCGTCAATTGAATGAAATTGAAACCTCCATTGGTTAACAAAATGACCATTGACTAAGATGTCTACTAATTGTTCGGGATGTTTTTCATGGAGAAATGGGGTGACAGTAGCTTTGAGGATTAAATTATCTTTGATAGGTTGCTTAATCTGCATTATAAGATGTGCTTCAGTTCCATCTATCCAAGTTCCGTTTTCCCCAGATTTTGACCAATCTCCGAATTGATACTCCCACGAATTATTTGTCTTAGTTTCAAAGTTTAAAATCCTATAAAGTGAATAGGGTGGTACAGAAAATTTAAGATCGTTCTTACTTACTAAAGAAGTCTTACGTTTGTGACAAAGAATATATCCATCTACTAAACTGCAATAGTGAGAATTATTTCGATCTTTATTGATTTCCTTGACTTCATCGAAAAATTGCCTTCCTAAAATATAAGCAGCATCTTTATCTAGATGTTTAGAAGAGATAGGGTTCAATAGCTCTTCACAATGAATTTGTAAATCTTCCGATCGATATCTTGCTAGATAAGCACTATTAGTTTTCAATCCTTGAAGGACAGCAAGTTTTTCAAAAACAGGAAAAGGCGCGGGACTATTACCACATTGAAGACACAGCCAACCGATAAAATGACTAGCTGGATCGATACGATTAAATAACCAATCTATATTGAAAGGATTGATAAGTTTTCCAATTAAGTAGATTGAGTATAAACCTCCGAAAAAAACAGCCAAAATAAATATAATTAAGTTATTATTTATTTTTTTTGAGTAATTAGATATGATTTCTTTCATAAGTACAATTTCCTATAAAAGTGCAATTATCTCGAAAAATTGGAGATTAGCTTGGTACAATTTACCAAGAAAATAGTAAGGTAGTATAAATTATCTAAATATAGTTAGCGATCGCGCACTAAATTTTTCTTCTTTTCCTTTCTAGGTTTTACTAGCAAATGAAGATCCATAAAAAAGTAATTCGCACCGATCGAGCGCCAGCACCAGTTGGTCCCTACAATCAGGCGATCGCAGTTAAGGGGAAAATGATTTTTGTCGCCGGTCAAATTCCTCTCGACCCGAAAACTGGAGAGATAGTCGGTAGTGGAGATATTGCCAAGCAGACACAACAGGTAATGGCAAACATAGAAGCAATTCTCAAGGCTGCTGGGGCTGGTTGGCAAAATACGATTAAAACTACCGTCTTTCTCTCAGATTTAGAGAATTTTTCCCCTATGAATCAAGTTTATGCCCAATATTTCGACGAAGAAACAGCCCCCGCAAGGGCTTGTGTGGAGGTTTCTCGTCTGCCTAAAGATGTGTTAGTAGAGATAGAATGTATTGCAGCGATCGAATGAACCAGAGGATATAATTTAGACTGGTTCGTCATTGAGACAAGATCCAGCTCGATCGAGCCTTTCCATCTGTTCGGCTGACAAAACTATGTCTAGTGCGCCTAAATTTTCCTTCATCTGTTCGGGATTTCTTGCTGAGAAAACTGGAAGTAATGGGGGTTGACGATGCATCATCCAAGCCAAAACGACTTGATTAGCAGTCGCCCCAAGTTCCCGTGCCACTTCGTGCAATACTGATATTCGAGCATCTGTATCGGGACCGCGATAAGGAGAAGGTATAGGTCGATCGCTGCGAACATAAGCGCCGCGAAGTAGTGGAGTGTAAGGCAATATAGTTTTACCGCGAGCATCGCAATAACTCGTCAAATTCCGCTCGACGATCTGTTGTGGACTAAAATCGGCCCCTGGATTCGGTCTTAGATAAGTACAACGTTGTTCTACACAAGTGAAACTTGCCCATCCGTTTTTAGCAGCAATAGCATCAGCATCAGCTAAACGCCATGCTAGATAATTACTCGCTCCGAAAAAGCGGATTTTGCCATCAGTGACTAATTTATTGAAGGCAGATAAAGTTTCTTCTAAGGGTGTATTATTGTCATCTTTATGAGCGTAGAACAAATCAATACGATCTGTCCCCAGTTTTCTGAGACTGTGTTCGCATTCTGAAATAATTGTTGAAGCTGCTAAACCGTCTGGAACGTCTTGATAGCCAAACCCGACCTTAGTCGCAATAAAAAGTCGATCGCGTAACCCGCGCTCCCGCAGCCAACGCCCGATAGTAACTTCGCTTTCGCCTCCTTTACCTTCATCGCACCATCGATCGTAGGAATTGGCTGTGTCAATAAAACGACCTCCTGCTTCAATATACATATCTATCAGTTGAGCAGATTCCTCGTAAGTGTTTCTAGTCCCAAAACGAAGAGTCCCGAGGCTCAAACAACTTACTTCAACTCCTGTTTGGCTGAGTTGGATCTTTTTCATGGCTTTATAATTCCTTTCTCACACTTGTTTGAAGCGCTACCACTTACTTGAGAGAGAATTTGATATCTCTCAAGCATATATCTTGACAATTTTTTTATTTAGATTTGCTCGACAAAGATAGAGAACTAAATCTAATTCGATATAGTTTGGTCTCAAAAGAATTTGAAAATTTCTAGCAATTTGCTGCTTTAATTTAGTCAAATCAATTTGGGATTTTGGATTAATGATTTACGATTTTTAAATTTTGGATTTTCCTTGTCCTGAAGTCCGAGGCAACCGATGTTTTTATTTTTATTAAATTCTCCTTTTACGATGAATTATCGCCTTCGTAATTAACTTAACTGCTATGGAAGGGGACGTTAATAAAAATGAACTCATTGTCGGGCTTGTTTTAATCCAAAATAGAAGGTAACTTAAACCAAATACGGCCGAATATGTTTTAAGTTCCTACTTAAATTATAGAAATAAGACTTCACTAGCAAACAAAATATGTTGCAATTTTTAAAATCAGCTTAAAACAATTATTAAATCGCGATCGCATTGGTCAAGTCGCGGTCACGCTTTCGCGTGCGCTACGCGAGCGCGATTTAGTAGACCTCTTGCAAAAGTATCAATTGCTGCGAGGTAGGGAATAGGGAATAGGGAATAGTCAAAAGTTTCGACCATTCCTTAGTCCCTTTATAAACGCGTGACTCTTTGCCGAAAGATGAATCTATTTTTACAGGGACCCCCTCTATAGCGATAAGTTAATTACGAAGCGACCTCGGTTAAAACAAAAGGGGTTCCCTGTAAAAATAAAAACATTGGAAGCCTATTGCCTTTTGCCTTTTATCTCAAACTCTTACACTGTTCCCTGTTCCCCATTCCCTGTTCCCCGACTTCTGCAAGAAGTCTAATGTATCGG
>JASJDA010000137.1 GCA_030065755.1 Prochloraceae cyanobacterium
TAAATTTTTAAAGTCATCGTCAATCAAAAAATCTGTCTTTTTGCTGGGGGATAAACTCATGAATAACGTCCGCCCAGAACATTTTCAAGAATGGCTAGGTTCAATTCAAATGGCTCTAATTCTTACGCTCAAAACCTTTTTGTGTAGCAGGAAAACCTAAACACTTGTTTAGCTGCTGGCGCAACCTATCGTGGTCTAAATTTTGACCGATCAGTACTAACTGATTTTTCGGTTCTCCTGTTACTGGTAAACCACCTTTAACGTCATCCATTCCTTTAGAAGCAACTGAGCCCGTGTTTGCTGTTGACATAACCTAAAACTTTTTTATTATAATGATAATCGTTTTCAAAAAGCAGATTTTCTGGGAATCGATCTTAATTACTTAACTGCCAAATCCCTTCTGGCATCCATAAAAAACCGTTTTAAAATCAAGTCGAGCGCTTTTCGGGTTATAAAGAGTATAAGTAGCTTTACCTGCTTCTCTACCGACATTACCTACACCAACGACTCTTTTTTGGAGCGTGGTAACAGTTTGGACGGGTTGTTTGTTATCTAAAGTTACGACCGAAGTAGCGATCGAGGCGGATTGTAGTTGACATTCAAATACTTGACCCGAGCGACCGCAAAAGAGACTATTGGCTTGTACTCTTTGCAATCGGTCTAACATTTGCCAAGGTGGAGTTTGAGGGGTTAATTCATCGCTGACGCTAACGCTGCTACCGTGAATCAATAAGCAATCCAATTCAAAAAAACCAAAGTGAAGACCCCGTAACCATTGTACTGTCTCGCGAGAAACTGAATCCCAGAGTAGTTTAGCAGTTTGTTTTCCATAGCGAGCGATTAATTCTGTAGGTTCTGCGAGCGAACCCAAGCCGTGTAAAGCAAAACACTGTTCTTCCCACCAGCCAACACATACTTGAGGCTGTAACTCTCCAGATAAGGGATTTTGAATGCGTTTAATTACTTTCTCGCTCTCTGGTTTAGCTGCGACTAAATCCCCTAAAATATACAATTCTTCTACAGTAACTCGCTGACGTTTGATATCTGCTAATACTGCTTCATAAGCTGCTAAATTTCCTTCAATTCCGCTTAATATTGCCCACATTTGTCGATATATTTAGGTTATTAACGTTCGCAGACGTGAGTAGGGTCATCTGCTTTTTCGGCGAATTCCAGTCCTCTAGCTAAACGCCAAGCAAAAATAGGTGGTAAACCTCGATCGATAATTGCTTGACAAGTTTTTTTATAGTCATACTCCACCTCACGTAAAATTACTTCTTCTGTCTCGGTATCGTAAACGACGTAAGTTGCATTGGGACGACCGTGACGGGGTTCTCCTACCGAACCAACATTGATAATTCGCTTGAGGGGTGCATTGAAACTAATGGATCGTTCTTCTTTATTTTGGGGTTGATGGACTTTAACTTGTAATTGAGCGGAATCTAAAGTACGAACGTAAGGAATATGAGTATGTCCGCAGAACAATACATCGGCATTACTAGCTAACACTCTTTCTAAGGCAGCAAAAGCATCCATTTCTGGCAAAAGATATTCGTGGTTACTGTTGGGACTACCATGTACGAAACAAAGATTATTTTCTTTGAGAGTATGAGGTAATTGTGCCAAATATTGCCTTACTTCGGGATGCACTTCTTTATTAGTCCATTCGTGAGCTAGTTTACCCCTTTTTTCTGCTAATAGAGAAGGATAACTACATTCGCAGGCGTTTAAACCTTCGACAATATCTTCATCCCAACATCCTTGTGCGGTAGGAATATCTAAAGAACGAATTAGTTTGACTACTTCATTGGGATAGGGTCCGTAGCCGACTAAATCTCCCACGCAATAAATCTTTTCTGCCGAGTGTCGATCTATATCGATTAAAACTTCATTTAAGGCTTCGTAATTGCCATGAATGCAAGACATCACCGCTATTTTCATAATACTTCTACCTCCGTTCGATTTTCTAAAGAGTTTTTCATTTGTTGTTGATAATAAGCAATTGCCTCTGAGGAAATACAACAATCTCGAACGGTTCGAGCAATTTCTTGTTTGTCTAAATTTTTGCCAACTATTTCAAATCCACTAAAGCGATCGGGTCTATCTTTTAACCAAGGAGGTAAATTTAAAGCTTTAAAGTTTAGTTTAGTTTTTCCCGAGATAAAATTACCGTGATAAGATTGTCCGTCCGCCAAATCGAAGATTGCTTTAGCTCGAATTACTTCTCCATAAGCACCTTGAATAAGTTCGAGCCAAAATGTTGCTAAGCTATCATAATCTAAGATTTCTCCTGTTAAAATTCCTCGATAAATATCTAAGGACATTTTCAGATAGGATATTGTTGCAGCACCTAGAACGATCTCGTCTGCCCATTTTCTTAATTCTGAATTGTTTCCATCTTCAGAGCAGATCCCTACTCGATGACAGTTAAGAGTTGCTAACAAGGGTTCGATTTCTGACAGGTTTAAATACCAAGGTATTTCAATATAAGTTGTGGTTCCATCGATTTGCGATTTTATTAATTCTACTTCTTGTCCTGTTTGGTAAATTTGCAGTTGAGGATATTCGCTTTGTAGAAAAATAGTGTCGATGGGAACGGAATCTGTCTGTGGACTGAAATAGCCTATAGGTTGATTGTCAATCTGGGCAATTTGTTGGCGAATCCATTGGCTTTTTCCGGCTCCTAGAGAACCGGCTACGGCAATAATCATCGTATTTTGTATTTTTTCAAACTCAATTAAATTTGCTTAAACAATTTTTAGTTTTTTCACTTCAATATCAAAGCTACTTGTTTAGCAAAATAAGTTAATATCAAATCTGCCCCCGCTCGTTTCATACTGGTTAAAGTTTCTAAAATTACTTTCTTCTCATCAATCCAACCTCTTGTAGCAGCAGCCTTAATCATTGCATATTCTCCACTGACGTTATAAGCAGCAACAGGTAAGTTGGTATAATCCTTGATGCGACGAATTATATCTAGATAAGCTAAAGCTGGTTTGACCATCACTATATCCGCACCTTCAGCAATATCTAGGGCTACCTCTTTCATCGCTTCTTTGCTATTTGCGGGATTCATTTGATAGGTTTGCTTGTCGCCAAATTGAGGGGCCGATTCTAAAGCATCCCGAAACGGACCGTAATAAGCTGAAGCGTATTTAGCCGAATAAGCCAGAATGCCAGTATCAAAATAACCAGCAGCATCCAAGCCTTTACGAATTGCTCCTACTCTACCATCCATCATATCCGAAGGAGCTACCATATCCGCTCCTGCTTCTGCTTGGGAGACTGCCATTTTTACTAGCACTTCCACCGTTTCATCGTTAAGAATTTTACCGTCTTTGACTATGCCATCATGACCGTAAATAGAAAAAGGATCTAGTGCTACATCGGTAATTACAGTAATTTGGGGTATTTCTTTTTTAATTGCCCTTACAGTGCGTTGAACTAAACCATCCCGATTGTAGCTTTCTTTACCTTGGTTATCTTTCTTTTCTGTGGGGATTAGAGGAAAAAGAGCGATCGCATTTATTCCCAAACCAGCAGCATCGGCTATTTCTTTGAGCAATAAATCTAAAGAATAACGATAAATTTCTGGCATGGAAGGGATTTCTTCAAGTTGTTTTTCTCCTTCGGTAACAAAGACAGGATAAATCAAATCGTTAACGCTTAACTGGTTTTCTTGCACCATACGCCGTAAAGATGCTGTACGACGAAGGCGACGAGAACGATGGAATAAAGAGAGATGTTTGGTAGGAGAAGACATAAAGTTCGCTCTGCTTGGGGCACGAGCTTATTGCTCGCTTCACTATCTATTTCATTAAAATGATAATCATTATTATACAGAAAGTACGGATAACGATCGTCATTATTTTTTTTTGGGAAGAGGAAAAATTGAGAAGCTTGCAAAATTAGGGATTTCAAGCAAAACTTTCTCTTTATAGTTTACGATAATGATTATCATTATAAAAATCGCCAAATAGTCTTAAGATGTTATTCAATTTGTTATCGTTTGCCAGTCAAAAACGCTGGAAATACTTTGTCGTAACAGGTTTTACTTGCTTGAGTGCTATTTATGCCAATGGCTGCTCGATTCGCGAAACTGCTCGTCAAAAAAAAAAGCCCCAAATTGTCACTACGTTTTTGCCGATTCACCTTTTTACTAAAGCTGTCGTGGGGGATACGGGACAGGTAGATATTTTAATTTCTCCTGGTACGGAAGTTCACGATTATCAAGCCACCCCAGAAGATGTCAAACTCCTAGCAACAGCAGATGTTTTAGTAAAAAACGGGTTGGGTATTGAAGAGTTTTTAGAAGCTTTAATAACGGGAGCAGGTAATTCTCAACTCCAGAGAATTAATTCTAGTGAGGGGATAGAAGTAATTGAAGAGGAAGAACAAGACGAACACGAACATCAAGAGGAACACGGACATCACCATGAAGGGGGAAATCCGCACGTTTGGTTAGATCCAGTTTTAGCACAAAAACAGGTAGCTAATATTCGCGATCGCTTAATTGCTATAAATCCCAATCATGCAGAGATCTATCGTACCAATGCCGATGCTTATATCCAACAACTACAAAAGCTAGATAGTGAATTTAGTCAAAGATTAGCACCAGTCAAAGGTTGTAAATTTATTACTTTTCACGATGCTTTTCCTTATTTAGCAAAACGTTACGGACTAAAACAAGAAGCAATAGTAGAAATTCCTGAAGATAGTATTACTCCTCAAGATATTCAACGAGTACAAAAAATTGCCCAACAATATCAAGTGAAAGCCTTACTTACCGAACCAGGTGTTCAAGATAAACGTATCCAGCAAATATCGAGTGACTTAAATTTAGCATTAGAAGCACTCGATCCTCTAGAGTCAGGAGAAACCGATCCGCAATATTATTTTCAAGTCATGCGCAGTAATTTAGCAGCTTTAGAAAGAGCGTGTAAATGAGGGAAACTCAGATCTCAGCTATAGTTACAGTTAAAAATTTATCGGTGATGCGTGGAGAATATCTCGCGCTAGATAATGTATCTTTTGAACTTTTGCCAGGTACTCATACAGCAATTATCGGCCCTAATGGTGCGGGGAAAAGTACCTTAATTAAAACTATTTTAGGCTTAATTGAGGCCGGATCTGGTGAAATTAAATTATTTAACTCTAATGGCAAGCAATTCAAGGGATTTAAAACTGAAATTGGTTATATTCCGCAAAAGTTTCCTTTCGAGCGCACTTTTCCTTTAACCGTATCTGAGTTAGTGGGTTTGGGATTAAATAGCAAACATTGGTGGTATTCCAATAAACAAAAACAAGAAAAGATCGATCGAGCATTAGAACAAGTTCATCTTACTAAAAAAGCAAAACAAAAAATTGGCACTCTTAGCGGAGGAGAATTAAAACGAGCATTACTGGCTTATTGTTTAGTCATTCCACGTCGTCTTTTAATCCTCGATGAAGCTTTAGCAGGGGTAGATGCTATGGGAGAGATTGAATTTGCCGCATTACTAAATAATCTCAAACAAGAACACAATTGGACGATTTTGGAAGTTTCCCACGATTTTGATTTAGTCAGTAAATATTCTGACACAGTTATTTGTTTAAACCGTCGCTTACTATATCGAGGTTCGCCTCAAACTACTCTTACACCAGAAAATCTACTGCAAATATACGGTTCTTTAGCTTAATGCGCGAGAAGCCACACGTTTCTATTTTTCAAATGAGCGTTTTCTGAATCCCACATTAAAAACTTTATACGATATTTATAAACTTAATATCAAAAGCTTTGTATAATTACTTCAGATCCGAAAGAAGTAGAATAGACTCGTCGGGTTATTGTACCATCAAAGCAAAATAAACATTGGTTGTAACCAGAAGTCTCAGACAAATCGGTGGAAGTGTAAAAGTTTATTCCGATCCTGGGTGAGTAGTATTTTAAAATAACTGCAAAAAGCGGAGCGGCCGCTCGGAGGTTCCCTCCGAGTTAGGACGCACCAAGCAGTCTGCGGCGGGGCATCTCGTGGACTTAAAAAAAGCTTACTTAATATCCGAAAGCGTTGGCTGGAGTTGGTAAGAAGCCTGCACCCGTATTCTTTGAATCGGTGCAGGAGTATGTCACTTAGTCCTACTTGCCATCATCATGAATCTATCAGATTTCCTCAATCTTTTTAGTTTACCCTTTATGCAAAGAGCATTGTTGGGAGGGGTGCTGTTTGGGATTTTAGGAGGAATTTTAGGCAGCTTTTTAATCCTGCGTCGTCTATCTTTGTTTGGGGATACGGTGGGACATTCGGCAATGTTAGGAGTAGTCTTAGCTGCTTTGTTCGAACTTCCTACCACCTGGACATTAATCGGTTTTACTGTTGCTTTTGGTTTGGGAGTAATTTATTTAATCGACAGAACTGATTTAGGTAGCGATACAGTTTTGTGTATTGCCTTATCCAGTTCGGTAGCTTTAGGGACAATCGGCTTTAGTTATTTCAAAGGATATCGAGGTAATTTATTATCGATTTTATTTGGAGATATTCTGGCAATAAGTAATACAGATTTGATTTTATTATTATTGCTATTAGGGATAACTTTAGCATGGTTAATTATCAGTTTGCCAGAGCAAATTTTATTAACTCTCAACAGCGATTTGGCCCTAGTTAAAGGCGTAAACGTTCCCATTCATCGCTATTTATTTATCTTTATTTTAGCAATAACTATTGCCTTAACTATTCGCGCCGTTGGAATTTTACTCGTCAATGGTTTTCTGGTTATTCCTGCTGCTACTGCCAAATTAATTTGTCAGCAGTTTGTGGCGTTTTTAGCTACTGCTGCTGGTATAGGTGCTCTGAGTGGCGCACTGGGAATGGTCATTTCTGGGGGGTTTGATTTGCCTAGCGGGCCGAGTATTGTTTTGGTTCAGGTGGCTGGATTTTTAGCTGCGCTTTTATGCGCTCGGTAGGGTTGAATCATTCCATATTGCCCATAAATAATTAGAGATGTCATTCTCCTTCAATCAACCAAAACCCTTCCCTCGTTTAGACTCCAACCAAATAATTAACTCCCCATCCTGACCCCCCGCAGCCAACTTTTGACCATCTTGACTCCAAGCCAGACAGGAAAAACCATCCCTAGCACCTTCCAATATTTGTCCTACTTGTTTGGCTTTTGTCCACAAGCACAACCAACCATCATCCGCAGCAGAAGCCAATAATAAACTTTGGGGATGAAACTCTAAAGCTTGAATTTTGCGCTCGTGTAAAGTTAAAACGTTTGCATTCCAACCATCTTTATCATCAGCTTCTTTTTTCCAGACGGCAATGGCTTCTACACTCGATGCTGCCAGCAAAGGTGGATTACTCGCTCCTCGTTGCGACCAAGTTAAATTAGAAACTTTACCAGGAAAACCGTGCATTATCCAAGGATGGGGACTACCGTATTCTAAAACCGTAATCGTATTGTCGAAATTACCAGAAGCTATATATTTACTGTCCCCAGACCAAGCCGTAACAATACTAGCTGAGAGCATATCAATAAGATAGGGGTCATCATCCCAATCTTTAGTAGACCAAACTTTAACTCCTCCATTACCTGCGAGCGCAATACTTTCCCCATTCGGTCGCCAAGCTAAATCTAAAACAGAGGAGTTGGCAAAGGGTAGAGTAGTAACAACTGTTTGAGTATCCGCGTCCCAGATTTGCACGTAACGCCCCAAACTAAAAGCTAAGTGGTTACAAGTAGGACTCCAAGCTAGTTTATCGACCCATTTTGGCGCATTATCTAGGGTAGCGATTAATTTCACTTCCTGTTCTTGTTTTTCCCCCTTTTTAAGGGGGGTAGGGGGGATCTTTGACCAAACTCTAACCTTGCCATCCTGTCCCCCAGCAGCTAAAAATTTGCTATCCGAGGAAAAAGCCAAACAGTCAACCGATACTAAACCCGCAGGTAATAAACTAACCAGGCTGCCATTTTGCCATACAACCACTTCTCCCGCAGCCGAACTTGCAGCTAATAAACCAACGGAAGACCAAGCTACTGCGGTAACGTATTCTGAGAGACTACCTTGCCAGTGCGATCTAAATAAGATTTTCTTCTTCGCACCTACACTAAACATTGTTTAAAGTCCTTTCTCAGTTGTGCCTCATCCAAATCGCGACCGATAAATACTAACTCATTCTTACGGGTTTCTCCTTTCTTCCAAGGGCGGTTTGGTTTCCCATCAAACAGCATATGTACTCCCTGAAAGACGAAGCGATCTTCTTCCCCTGCAATATTTAAAAGACCTTTCATGCGAAAGATATCCACCCCTTTGGTTTGTAATAGTTGACTCAACCAATTATTTAGTTTTTCTCCGTCTAATGCCCCAGATTCTAATATGGCAAAAGATTTTACTGTCTCGTCGTGTTCGTGGGCAGTTTCGTTTAGAAATTCGGGGTCAATTTCTAAAGCACGGTCTAAATCGAATGCCTGTACTCCCAATAACGCATCCATTCCTAGCTCAGAATTTTGGGTGCGATAGATTTTGGCCATCCCGTTCATGGCTTTGATTTTGCTTTCCAATTCATCTAATTCTTTGAGACTGACGAGATCGGTTTTATTTAGGAGAATCACATCGGCAAAAGCAATTTGTTCCTGTGCTTCATCCGCCGACCAATGTTGCTGAATATGTTTGGCATCGACTACAGTAACCACTGCATCTAAAGCAATCTTGTCTTTCATATCTTCATCAACAAAAAAGGTTTGAATTACAGGAGCGGGATCCGCTAATCCAGTGGTTTCAATTACCAAATGGTCGAACTTGTTGCGACGCTTCATTAAATTGCCGATAATGCGAATCAAGTCACCGCGCACCGTACAGCAAATACAGCCATTATTCATTTCAAAGATTTCTTCATCGGCATCAATCACCAGTTGATGATCAATCCCCACTTCTCCAAACTCGTTAACGATGACCGCTACTTTTTTGCCGTGTTCGTAAGTGAGGATGCGATTGAGGAGAGTGGTTTTTCCTGCACCCAGATAACCAGTTAGTACGGTGACGGGAACGGTGTTAGTGCTTGTCGCTACCATAATCTAATTCCTAAGCTCTTTTAGATAATGATAATCGATCTCATTTTCAGAAAAACGGTTTTTAACTTAAAAATTAGTCTGGGGAAATTATTAGACATTAATGCTAAATAAAATTCTGAATCGCTTCTGTCACCGCTTCGGGATACTCTTCATAAATACCTAAAGTTCCCTCTAATTGCACTGTTTGCACCTTGGCTAACTCTGCCATTGCCTCCATTTCCGCTTTCGATTTCGGGGGTGCATTTTCCGCCAGAATTATCAACACGGGTATCGATACAGATTCTAGAAGCTGCAAAAACTCTTCTCTATCTGTCACAGGATCGATCGCGCCAGTAACAAAAGCAGCAGGGGCATATCTCGCACCCTCTTTAGAAGTGATTTGATGTTTTCGGGCGATAAATTCGGGAGTTAGTTTGCTTTCATCCACATAGACGTGGCGTTTGTACATCAGGCGGAGAAAGGAAGGGGTAGTGTTGAGATAGTATAACCCCTGTCCGATAACAGGCGATCGCACCAGATTTTTAACCCCATTTCTTACTCCATCGGGTAAACCCATAACTCGTAAAGGTCCTTGCCAAGTAGGAGCGATTAAAATTAGTTGAGAAATTATATTTGGGTTATCCTGGGCAAATTTTAAAGCGTATCCCGAAGCGTGACCCGCAGCGATGAGGATAATTGAGCTATTAAAGATAGATTTAATAAAATCTCTCAATAACTGATGAAATAATGCGGGATTATAATCCACAGGGGGACATTGAGACTCGCCAAATCCCAACCAATCTAAAACCGTTACTTGATATTGTGCAGCAAGTAGATTGGCAATACCTTTCATTTCCGTGCGACTGGAAACCGTACTAAAAGCAGGAAGTAACAGTACGGGGTTTCCCTCTCCGATAGTTTCATAGACTATTTGATATTGTTTGTCTAAAAAATTCCAGTTGTAAACATTCTTTGTCCCGCCAATACTAGAGTTGAGTTGAGTTTGATTGGTTGCTGTAGTCATAGCTATTAGTTCAGGGAAATCTATCTATAACAAGATCTTAGTCAAATCTTTGATTAACTTTGCAGTCGTCTTAAAGCATTGATACACACAGGACAATCACAACCATATAAAGCTACAGCAGCATCACTTTCTGCTTCTAATTGAAATCGAGAACGAGAAGCACGTTTAATCGGTAAAATCTGGATTACTTTAGCGGGATAAACCTTATCTGCTAACTTCCAGCGACGAATTACCTCATCACAGAAATCATTAAATAGCTTTGTTCCTGGTCTGTCATAGGGAGGAAACAATTCACTATGTCTATGTTCGGCAAAGGTTCTCAATTGGTGAGGGTTGGGATCCCGATGATGGACGGCAGGCGATCTCAAATAAGGAATTTGTTGTGCTGCAAATTGTTGCTGCCATTGATTCATCCAAGTCTGACTCGGAGCGAAAACTAGGAATTTATGATAGTGCTTTGCGCTTTTTTGTAACAGGTGGGTGGTTAAAGTAAGAGCCTGAACTCCTGCGCCAATAATCGCTAGGTCGATATAGTTGGGTAATTTCACTGGCGGGAAGTAATGATAATGATTATCTCTATCACTATATAATAATGATTATCATTTTAATTGACGAGCTTCTAACTAGGCTTTATGACTTCTAATACCAAACATCTTTCCTTATTCCATCGCCCTCGTCGCCTCCGTCGCACCCCGAGAGAAATATTAGACAAAGTAGGACAGTCTTCCTCAGCTATAGGTTTGAGTTTATGAGTTTTTTCGTAAGGGGCTACAATAGTTCTATTTTTATAGGGAAACCTTCTATAGTAGATAAGTTATAAACGATCGCACTGCAATGAGTTCATTTTTAATAAGGAAGTCCTCATATAGCAGTCAAGTTAATTGCGAAGTATATAAGTTATCGTAAAGGACTTCCTTATTAAAAATAACTACATCTCTCGCAGGAAAGTTGTTGGAAAAAGGTTTCCCTATAAAAATAAATACATCTCTCGGGGGACAAATTTACCCTCTTTTCAATACATATATACTAAAATACAAGCAAAAAAGACGGGTTACAATAATTCTATTTTTATTAGGGAAGTCCTCATCAGCAGTTTAGTTATAAACGAAGCCAACAAGTTATCGTTAAAGGACTTCCCTAATAAAAATAAAGACATCTCTCGGGTAAATTTGTCCAAGACTGTCCTACTTTGTCATATTTTTTTGGAGCCCCATGAGTTGGAGATATTTTTGACGGAGTACTAGTTTTCCCGACCGTAATCATACTGATGTTTTAAGCAAGACGATTAACTCGACCGTAATTACCCGCTAGAAATAAAAGAATAAAATCCTGATAATACAGCTAAATCTAATAGATCAATTAAGAAAAGAGATTTTCTTGAAAAGAAAAGTCCTCTAAGCTGGAAAAATAGAAAAATATGAAAATACCTCCATCGCCTGACATTCAGGCTAAAATTACTTTTCGCTAATAGCTGGAAGAGGAAAGCCTTTTTTTGAGTAGCTAGGTTATTGCTTGAAATTTAATGAGCTTATCATTTAAGCAGACAAAATTGCCATTTGAGGTATTTTTTCATTAAATTTAGTGAAATTACTCGTGAGATTAAAGATCGAGGTTGAACTGAATTCTTGCTCAACCAAGTTTTTATTTCGTGGTGATAAATTGGAATTATAGAGTTAACTTCATCGACAAACAATGACTAACATCTCAACAAATTTACAATTTGATTATTCAAGTTTAGATGAAGAAACTTGCGAATTTGTTCAGCAGCAAACGGTAGAGATTCGTTGTTTAATCAAACATACTGTTGAAGACATTTTTGAGATTGGGCAGAAACTTATTCAGGTCAAAAAAAGACTCAAGTATGGGCACTTTGGTAAATGGCTAAACTCTGAATTTGATTGGACAGAAAGAACGGCCCAAAAGTTTATGAATGTGGCTAAAAGATTTGATTGCGAACACTGTTCGGAACTAGAATTTGCTCCTTCTGCACTTTATTTACTGGCCGCTACTTCAACTCCTGAATCGGCTCGTCAAGAAGCCCTAGTCCGTGCTAAAGCGGGAGAAAAAATTAGCTGGTCGAAAGCCAAAGAAATCAAACGAAAATACGCGAAAGCAGCCCAAAAAGTCACAAAAAAAACTAAAGCCAAGCAGTTAGAAACTTCGGACAAACTGTTGGCGAAAAATAGCTCGCTCGTAGAAATAAAGAACTTTTCTTCTCAATCAACTTCTTCTCAAGAGTCCAATCAGACTCAGAAAAATGGTAAAGAGAAAGAATCTACTCCTTCCAAACAAGAAATTATTGGCCTCCTTCCCCAGCAAGAATCTCTAAGAAGGAAATCTCAACTTGTCGAGCCTAACTGCTGGTGGCAGTTAGGAGAAAACCTACTCTACTGTGGTCTCCCTGACTCTCCAGAATTTCAGCAGCAACTTCCCCAGAAAATAGCTTTGTCACTCGCTTTCCCACCGAGTCGGAGGGAGTGGCCTGCTACTTTTGGCCAACAGACCCAATCAGTCCTCTTGTTTTCTACTATTTACCAAGGACTAGATTTAAGCCTGTTTCGCGAACTAATTAAATGTTCGCTGGAATTATGCACTCTAGAGAAAGAAATGATAGTGGTTTACTATCTTCGAGATCCTTTACTCCCACTTTTAATCCATAATCTAGAGTGTCGCTCTTTGATTGCCGAGCCGGATGCGATTCGATGCGAGCAAGCAATTATCGCCTGGGGAAAAACTGGTCAGAAAGCGGAAACAATAGAAATTCGCTAATTCCAGGTCTTTGCAGTAAGAAATGCTTTTGCTAAATCAGTCTTAGTTGCTGCATTCATCATTATACGAACTTCCCGATTTACTGATAAGCCTATATAAGACCTACCCTTTCCTGACGTCTTTTCCAGAAACGAGAGGTCGACCAACGTTTTTCTAATTGGTAGAAGTAATTGCGGTTTTGTAAATAATTATCGAATCGGGTTGTGATTGAGGATTGGTACTCACTGAGACTCTGTGTATCTCCACTTAAATAAGCAGCAATGACTTTCGCTGCCTGTAGACTGTCCGATAGAGCTTTGTAAATACCCTGGGATGAAATAGGGTCATAAGTGGAAGCGGCATCCCCTACAGCCAGCCAGCCATTTCCCGCTGTATGGTTCAAAAGGAATGAAGGTGCGGCGCAAATCAGCAGACTATCCTCAATTAAATGGCAACCGACTAATTCTCTTGATATGTGGTTGGTTTTTTTCAGGTGAGCAAGCCAGTTATCACTCCTGTTTAATGTGGTTTGTTTGATAATTGCAGGTTCACTGGCAACAGCTGTTACCAATCGACGCTTTGGTAGCTTGGCGGCATACCACCAGCCATATTCTACAGCTTCCAACATTGTCAAGTTGGAAAAATTGGAGGAGGCGGAAAGCTCAAAAAAGGCGATCGCGAAAATCAAACGGTCGAGAAAGAGCCTTCTTGCTCCCCAGTTTCTGGCAAAACAGGAACGCATTCCCGTTGCATCTACTACAAAACGCGCATCGACCAATTCTGTTTCTTGGTTGTCTCCTCTAAGTTGCAATTGAAAGCCTTTACTACCAATGGATTCACCCTTTTCAAATTTTGTGCCTGTGCGTAGCTCCACGCCGCTTTCGATCACCTTCCTGGCCAGAAATGCCTCGAAACGCCTCCGGTCTAAGTGCCAGCCGTTTCCGTGGGGATTAAACAGAAAATCATTATAGCCAAGTCCGTCGTCTCCCCAAGAGGAACAGCTACCAAGGCAAGTCTCATGGTTCTCCTTGAGAAAATCTGCCAATATTCCTAGTTTTTTGAGTAGAATCCGGGTGTCAGGTGGAATACTCTCGCCTACACGAATGGCTTCATAACGACCGGACTCCACTACCAGGATTTTTGAAATCCCGTTCTGCTGGAGGGCTAGCGCTGTGGCACAACCAGCAGCTCCTCCGCCCAAAACAGCTACATCATATTCGATGGAGGTTTCCATTTTACATCCTCACGGCATCTAACAATAGTAAAGTAATAAGTAATAAATAAAAAATACTTATTACTTATTTATTTTTTTAAGCTGTTGTGCATCTATAGCGCTGCGCGCAGGGAACAGGGAACGGGGAACAGGGGATTACAGGTATTTTATTTGTCTGTTGTGCGTAAGTCCTGATTACTTCTTTGAGTGCAAATTGGTATCAGATGTCTAAATCAGATGCCAGGGTCGCATTTATCGGCCAGGGTTGTACCACGGAATCCTTGGTTTTAGGTAATAGACTTTCCACTTCCAAGTAATAATCAGGGCTGTAGGGCCCTCGAGCGGTATCAATGGCGCTTCCTTGGATCATAACCCCGATCTTTTGCCAGTTTTTTACAAAGTCAACTCGGTCTTGATACCGGCCCTGACCCGCCGGATCCTCTGGCTCCGTGCCTTCTCCTCGGACGGAATAACGATTAGGGCCTAGTTTCCCGTCTTGGACCTCTGTTGCCGTATAAACAGCTACGGGACGCTGCGCTGGCCAAGACCAGTAAAGGGTGGTGCTGTTCTGGGGATTGGGAGCGGTTGTATGAGTGGCACAGGAATTATAGTCGGTGTGCCAGGGCAGGGCCATGAATTTCGAGGTATCCCCCGGTTCAAGACCGACATTACCTGAATGCACGGGAACATAGCCTTCTGATAGAAATATTCGCTCGGGTTGTGCTTGATTGTAGTCCAGGGGTTTGGCTTTAATGCGGAACGGGCCTGTCCCAGATGTTTCCCAGTCTTTTATATAAAGGTCGGGTTGCCGGACGATAAAAGTCATGTCGATGCCCGGACTGAATCGTCCCCCTAGACAGTTAACCAGTACAGCCTTGTCTAAATATTCGCCCAGACCGAGGGGCACAGCAGCTGGCTTCAGATTCCCATCAGGACCAAGCAGCTGTGGAACCGACTCAGTGGAATAACAATTGTTATTCCACTGACTCAGAAAGAAATACTGTGTAAAGGTTGGGGACAGTAAAGGCTGACCAGAATCGCCCAGATGGAATGGCATTAGCGGAGCTCCTACGCTGGCTTCCCCTGGATTGTTTGGGTTACGGATATAGGCTAAACCTGCCAAAATAGTTTGAGCGGGGTTATCGCTTGCCTTGATCTTGCCTACGGCTTGATGGGCTTTAATGGCACCATAAGGCAAATTGCTAGTCCAGACTTGAAGTGAGGCAGCCCGGAAGAAGGGGTACACTTGCTCGTCAAAGGAGGGGTAATAATTAGGGTTGAATTCCTTAGTTTCTGAATCGTATAAATCTGGGGAAAGGCGAAGTTTGTGCACCCAAGAGTTATAGATATCGTCCCATAGAGAGACCACGTTCAGGGTTTGGGGCGCATAGGCGGGATCGGTACAAACCACCCAAGCGCCATTAACCTCCTGGGTAGTTCCGTCCTCAAAAACAAGAACCGCTGAAACAGGTCCGTCAGACGTGTCATCAAACCAGCCGTCATTATCCACATTATCATCTAGGGGATAATATTCCGCCTCCTGTTCATTGTACCACGCACAGGCCCGTCCATAGCCCCCCAATACCAGCAAGCGTCCCTGTTCATCTGTTTTGAGTTCCCCTAAGGTGTCGATGTTGCCTACGGGGCAATAGAGTGGTTGGGGAAATTTTTTCTGACTCTTATCGTCCAGGTAGTAGTCATCTGGGAAGGATTTTGGATAGTTGGGCAGTGGAGTGGGTTGGCTGCCAGATTTCCAGAATGAGGCCACAGTCTTGTCGTCAAACTTTACCGTGTTGAGACTACTGCCTTGAATCGTCCGGGGCCCAGGATCGATGGTCAGTTTATTTAAGCGTTGGAGGTTATTTGGGTCTGGACCTTCTTGTAAATTTCTCAGGGGTGGTAGATTGTCGTTTTCGTAGCCCTCGATGATTTGCTGATAGGGACCTATGTTAGGATTTGTTTCCAGCACATACCAATTGGCTTTTTTGTTGGCTAGATGCACGGTCCAGATGATGTCTGTTACCTTTTTCCCATTCACCGTGCAGCCGAGTTGGATTTCCGTTCCCCCTCCATTAGGATAGGTTTCCTTATCTTGTTTGGGGTATTGAAAAATGCGAAAACGGGCTGCTTGCCGTTTAAATGCCTTATTTGCATCCCGAAGGTCACTACTAGTAATAGTTTCGGATTCTGTGCCCGGTTTGATGGGAAGCCCACCTGTGGTTAGGTCGTCTTGTGAAACCGGTAGCCCGGCCATAGTTTCCGGTTCGATGTAGTATTCCTCGCTGTTTCCTACTCGCGCTAGACCAATAGCAGGGTGAACTCGATAGACAAATTCTGACATTACTTAAGTTCCTCCTTTATTGATTGTTGGATTAAGAGAACTTGGGAAGAGCTCCATGTTGCCAACAGTTGAGAATATTGCCGCCTAGTGTAGCCATTACAGGTGCAAAATTACCTGGATCTTTGCCACTGAACAGCCGTTTCAAGATCTGTCTGAATTCGGTGAAGTTATCAATCAGGATTTTCTGCGCCTTCAATCCTTGCTCGTCAGGCTCTATCTTGTAGGGATAAATTTCTGGCGAGTCTTTGGAATCCCGAATTGCCGTAAACTTCCTGAAGTGAGACCAACTTTCCTCAAAGCCATCAGCTGTATTTTGGTACTTTTCCGGGATCTCTACATCCCCCTCGGTTTTCCCTTCGCCCTGATCCGTAATCGCCTTAATCAGGTTCAGCGCCTGTGAGAGACCCTGTCCACCGTCAGTGGTGATGGTAGGGTCGGTAAATTCATTGTAGAAATATTGGAATTCATTAATCTGGTTCTGATTTCCCTGGAGGTCGTACACCAGTTCCGATGCTCCTACTTCCACCGCATCGTAAAACTCGCCGATGGAACCGTATTGGGTGACATCCTCTTGTACGTCAGGTTTGTGTCCGGTAAACCACTCAGGGTATTCGATCAAGCACATGGCGTTGATGCGTTCGAGATTGAGGGGACCAATTTCAGCACTGTAAGGGTGGTAGATTGTCCTGGGATCCGGTGTGTCAAGGCGGAAGTTCAAGTGGGGGATGTCTTGTCCTTGGTATTTAGGGGCATCGAATTTCGGAAGATGACTGTAGGCATTGGCAACATTGCAAGCCAACTCTACGTGCAACATTTCCTGGTAGACAACGGATTGGATTAGTCTGTAAACCCAATGGCTAGGATCTTTAATGGAGTACATGGCCGACATATAAAAGGGTATCGTCCAGAACTCAAGATCGATAGCGTATTGAAGGTGTCTTTTGAGGTGGAAAATATCCCATTGATTTGGATTTGTCTCTGGCATATTTTTGATACTCTCTGCTTATTGACTGAATTGTACGTGCGCGCTCGCTCTGAAAAATATACGGTTTCAAATGACAGTTTGACTCTACCAGATGTAGCAAACCAAGCAATAATTGATGAAGAAAAAAAGGATGGTTTTCGCTCTTAGCAAGCGCCAGACTGTGCGGAAGAAACAAACGACCCGGCATTGCTACGGCAATAGCTGTAGAGCCTGGCACCGATGCTGGCACGGTTCTCGATGGCGCAGCCGTAAACGGCGCTGGGCTGTGTAATCTGATTAGCAAACAGACCACACAGATCATTGCCTCCAGTGATTTTAAAATCTAAAAAAGTCAAGCGATTTGGGATTTTCCTCTTCTTAAAAAAAGAGGCTTGTGAATTTTAGATTTGGGATTTTGAATTAATGATTGTTAGGTTTTATTGAAGATGAAATCTACTAAGGTAATACTTTTATTTTACCCAAATTGCAGAAAATAACAAATAGATGTTTTACTTTTCTTCGTAATTAAAATAAATGGCATGGATCAAAGCGGTGCAACAGAAAGAAATTAGATTGCTATAATAGTTTTAAACTTTCAACGCTCCATCAACATTAGAGAAAATTTATGACGACGCTGACAAATAATGGTTGGATAGGTTCAACTTCAGGCATGTGGACTAACGGAGCTGACATAGTTGACAATATGGATGAAATTACTGTTGCTTCTGGCATTACAGCTAATAGCCGGGGAGGAAATGACAGGATTATTGGCACGGGAAACCTCAATGGCATTATCAATGAAGGCACCATCAATACTGGAAATGGCAGCGATTTCATTGCCGGTACGGGAGGCAACGCCGGCATCAACAACTTAGGCTTCATCACTACTGGAAATGGCAACGATTCCATTGTTGGTACATCATTGACCATCGGCATCCAGATCTCAAACAATAAAACTATTGCTACTGGAACTGGTAGTGATTTCATTGCTGGTATGGGAGCTGCCGACGGCATTGGTAACAACGGTACCATCGATACTGGAAATGGCAATGATACTATCGCCGGCACGGCTACACCGCTACCCTTTGGCATTCCTCAAAACGGCATTGTAAATGCTGGCATCATCGACACTGGAAATGGCAGCGACTTCATTACCGGCACGAGCCCACAACAGGTGACCCGTAACTTTGGCATCCTCAACTTTGACACTATCGATACTGGAAATGGCAGCGATTCTATTACTGGTAAGGGAAGCGACGTCGGCATCTTCAACTCAGGCATCATTCTTACCGGGGGCGGTAGTGATTCCATTGCTGGTACGAGAAGCGAAAGCGGCATCGTCAACTTTGACACTATCGATACTGGAAATGGCAGCGATTCCATTACTGGTACGGGAAGCGTCGTCGGCATCAACAACTTAGGCATCATTCTTACCGGGGGCGGTAGTGATTCCATTGCTGGTACCAGTATTAGGAACAGCGGTACCATCGATACCGGAAATGGCAGTGATACCATCGACGCTTTAACTGGTGGCTTTGGCCTTAGCGGCACAATCAATTTAGGCAGTGGCAACGATAAGATCAAAGGCTTTGGCAATCAAATGGTCTTTGGCGGCATTGGTTTCGACGTTGCTGAGTTCAACTTCAACACAGATGAATTAGATAATATTTGTCTTACAAATGGTACTGTTAAAGTTACAAAGGGAGGCATAACAATGACCTTTATGAATGTAGAAAAATTTGTATTTGCTGACGGTGCTCTTTTAATTGGAGACCTCTCAACCTGTTAGAGTTCTGTAGGGGGAGAGCCGAGATACAGATTTGTAGTTTATAGTACTAATAACAGGCTTATAATAAACATGATTATCAGAAATTATGAGGATAAGTGGCGATGTAAGTCTGATTTTGATGATAAAAGATTAAACGAGCGAGCCAAATTAATTGGCGAGCGCCTACGAAATAAATATGGTTAACCTCTATCAAAGGTGTTTAAAAATGCCAGTGAACTAAAAAGAAGTTACGAATTTTTTGCCAATCCTAAAACATGTTTTCAAAGAATAGTAAAATCGTCTCACTATCGAACAGCTAATCGGGTGAATAATTTACCATTAATATTATCAGTTGGAGAGACAACTTTTCTAGATTATAAACAAACATCCCATGGATTAATTTTACAAAGACATCCTTTGCCCCTATGTCTAGCTTTGTTCACTTTGGCGACCGATATATTTATTTTTTATAAAGTATCCCTTTATAACCGATGACTTATTACCTCCGCTTATAACTTAAAGAAGAAGGGATACTTTATAAAAAATAGAATCATTGCATGGCCGTAGCAGCAGGGAACCAAGGATTCTTAGCGATCGGAGACTGGTTAAAATCCTACAAGCGACAATTAAAGAATTTATTTTGTGTCGCGCCGCTACGCGGATCTCTTCGAGATCGCATCTTGGAGATTTTTAGAATGAAATAGCCCTGGCCCGGCTATGTCTGGAGCGGCTAAACTTCTGAGAGTTTTACTTATTTCTTCTGCTGATAACACTTGATATTAATAAAAAAAGATTAGTAATTATTATCTCCAAATAAATCTCTGTTTTGCCAAAGTGAGGTAAGAAATCTACTAAAAGCTTTGCGCTTCGTCAACCAGGCAATTCTGACACCAGATGAGGTATTAGCGAGAATACGGTGGGTGCAATCAAAAACAGTTGCTGGGGCGTTTGCGGATACGCCAGGCATCCGCAAACGCCCCCTCTTGCATACTAAACGGTTTAGTATGACATTGAGAAAAAGAAATTATGTTTGAATCTACTCGCTCGTTAAAAGTAGAAAGTTAACTTATTTATATTAGGAAAAAAAATTTAATTTGCTAAATTTAATTTGGGTTCTAGCTGGCTATTTAATATGTTTATATATTCGGGATGTTTGTATCTATTCCAAAATTCAGACCACCAGTTATTAGCTCTGATAATTCTTAAAGCTAACATAGGATTAATCGTATCAGGATGCCAAGTGGCTCCAGCTATTTTTAATCTTTTCTGGGGAATATATCTATGAGCACTCTCAACCTCACCTGAACCAATAGGTAATCCTAAAGTCTTAAACTTGTCATAATGAACACAGTCTTTAAACCGAATTAAATAGGCGCGCTAAATTCTCAATTTTTTTAGGGCTTGGTCCTTGATAATCTTGTAATTTCTTAATAACCAGTTCTACCTGACCTGAATCAATTAGACTTAGAAGAAAATCCTTAACATAAGTTATAAGATTTTTGGGCAGATCCATGGCATCAACACCTTCATAAAGATGTTTTGTAAGATGAGGACGATCTAAGATAAACTGAAACGGAGAAAAAGCATTTTCAAGTGATTCTTTAAGGCCAGTTCCTCCATCTGAACTAGAAAAAACTATTATTTTTATAGAGAAAGCCCTTCTATAGTAGTTAAGTTATTGTCGAAGCAGATAGGTTATCGTAAAAGGGCTTTCTCTATAAAAATAAAAATATCTTCTCCCTGTGAAAATTTGCGACCCAGAAAACCAACCTTGGTCGTAGGCTGCACCAATAAGTTGTTCTATTATTTCAGGGTATTTAGCCATTTTTGCAACATAGGTACGTTCCTTTTTCTTCTCAACTGGACGTGCAAAAGCTACTCTGGTTTCTTTCCACTCAATTTTTCTTGAAGATTTTTTAATTTTACGAACCTTAGTTAATCCGACTTGGTCGCTTGGAATTTTTACCCCTGTTCTCAGATGACAACCATCTAATTCTAATAAAATTCTTTCAGTTTTTTTATGGCTCTTACTCTGGCTTTCTTCAATAGAATTTTCTAGTCTTTTTTCAACAAATGTTTTTGATAAATATGTGACTTTTAAAACTTCTCTTCTTAGTTTACTTTTCTCGACCTTAAAGCCGTAATGTTCTTCAAAACGTAGACTAGCTTGATTAAAAGATTCTTCGGCGCCAAAATCGGCTATTGCTCTTGTTAAAGCTGTAGAATGTTTTCCAGCAGTTATTCCTAATCCCTCAGCTACAGGGCGCATCCCTTTTTTCTGTTTTTTATTCCAAAGATATGGTGATTCTATCTCTAATTCACCAAAAATCGTTGTATATTTAATTGTAGGACGACGCTGTATTTTCCAACCTGGTCTTTGGGCTTGAGTTGTTACCTGAGTAATTAACATTGTCAACAACATTGACATTACTCTCAAGCCAATTACACGTAATAATGATAATAAATCTGTATCAATTTCAAAGACTTTATCCTTCAAATTTTCTTCTCTGGTAGTGATCGCTTCAAAGAGAATTTGACTAACTTTTTCGATCGCTACAGTATATTTTTGAGTCATGGCAATGTCTCTAATTAACGTCTTTTAATACATTGCCTTTTTTATTTTTAGGGAGACAACTTTTTTTAGCGATTCCAAAGGGAGCAGCTTTGGAATCGCCCCTAAACATAATACACGGGGAGAGGACGCAGTTCTCTCCCCCCTCTCTCTCAAACTAAACGGTTTAGTCGACAAGAGGGGGCGTTTGCGGATACGCCAGCGCATCCGCAAACGCCCCAGCAACTGTTTTTGATTGCACCCCCATTCAACATCCCTATCTTTGCCCCGAATCTGCCGCTGTTCCCGAAACCGATACTGACCATTTAGTAAAAGCCTTTGCACATAAGCTTTTTTCTCAGACCACCAGCGTCGAAGTTGCCAGATATCCCCGTTGAAATGGTAGTGCGAGCGCTTCTGGCACAGCCATTGATAAGCCGCTTCTAAAACTTCATTCGAAGCAATTCGAGCGATTAGGGAAAGTGAATTTGACATGGATAATAGGATATATCATGGCGACTTTCGAGTAAAGTGAGATCGTGAGGCAAAATGTTATAATAATGTAGTTACAAGACAAATAATTGACAACGTGGATACAGACAAAGTGGATACCCTAAAATTCCGAAAAATTGGTAACTCAGTTGGTGCAACCTTTCCCCAAGAATACCTCAAACATTTAGGTGTAGAATCTGGAGATGAAGTTTTTATCACCAAAGAAGCCGATGGTCGAATAGTTTTATCTCCCTACGATCCCAATTTTGCGGCAACAATAGAAGCTTATCAAAAAGTTAAAAAGCGATACCGCAATACCTTAAAAACCCTAGCGGATCGATGAGTGAAACTTATTACTGGCTGACGACAAAGGAAGTTATTGCCCTACATTTTGAAATCATCAAAGACTATGGCGGTAAATCTGGCATTTTAGATGAGGGGGCTCTCGAATCAACCCTCTTTCGTCCTCAACAATTAGCGTATTATCAATCATACTCCAATCTCTACGACTTAACTGCGGCCTACGGATATGGCTTGGTGAAAAATCATTGTTTTGTCGATGGGAATAAGCGAATTGCCTTTGTTGTGATGGCCGTTTTCTTACTGAGAAATGGTTATGAACTGATCGCCACCGAAGTTGAAGCCGTTGATATTATGATTGATTTAGCACTTGGAAATATCACTCAAAGTGAATTAGCATTGTGGTTAACTAATAATTCTGTTCGAGTAACTTGACTATTCCCAACACATGCGCGTAAACCTTTTAGGGAGTCTAAAACTGCTTCATGCCCAGCTTGGCAATGGGATAATCTACAGGGCGATCGCACAGAGGATAAACAATTTTATGTGTGGTCGCCTTTAAATGACTTTCAAGTCCTTTTTCAGTGCGATCTCCAACGACGACACTAGGCGAACAATAACTTCAGCCAACTGCATAAGGGGTAAATTGGCGTTTAAACTCCGAATCTGTTGTCGATACACCCATCTCAACTAACCTTTCGGCAATCGACTCTTCAGTCCCGTTATATTGAATCCAAATTTTGCCGTCAGTAATATCAAAGTGCATCACCGGACCAAATACCCGCTTGTCTCCTTGCCAGCCTACATAAGTGAGTTGCTCACGATCGTGTTCAAGATCGAAATATATTAATGTGCGGTGCGGATCCGCATAGCGGATCGACGTAATGATCGTACCATTAAGCGGACTTTATATTTTTTTCTTCTTCTACTTCGGCCAAAGCTTTCTCGATCGCTTGTCTGACAAACTCGTGCCAATTTTCTTGAGCTTGTAACTTTTCCAACATTGACGGAGCAACTCTGACGTTCATTTGCTTAGTCAAAGACTCTTTGCGATCAGTTTTAAATGCATATTTTCTGATATCAGGGTTGCCACCTGGACGACCACTATTTTTATTCCCCATTTCCTCTAAATATAATTACCCACTTGCATTTTAGCACGTTGACTTATTAAAATATTAAACTTTTTATTTAGTACTTGTTTTTTAGCGTGCTAGCACCTTATAATATAAAGAGTACACAGCAAGAGACGACCGAACAGTATCTCACCCCTGACGATCGTCTTTCGCTATTCAGCCTCTTTAAAAGAGGACAAAACGCATGAAAAATTGTAATTATGCTCAAACTTTTCTTGAGCTTGACTTATCTACTATTCTACAAGGACTGTCAATAGTAGAAGATAGAGTTAAGTCTATTTTAGCAGTTGAGAACGAACTCTACAAGTGCTGCGAGCAAATATCCGCTCTCTATGGATTAGCAAACGATCTCGTCGTGTTTGGTTTGCCTAAACAAGCGCTGTATGTATCCAGCACTACCCCTAAAGTATACAAGATAAAAACTGAGCTGTACTCAAAAGAGCAAGTCGATGATGGTTTTGGGCATCCCATCCCAGCGCGAGTAATTTTCGTTAACATTCAAACGCTTAGCCCTACTGAAGAAGCAGTATACGAAGCGTTAAAAAACTATCTCGATGAATATTACATCGGGGGTTATTCAATGCCATACGAAGAAATAGACGAAAAACTAATGTTCTAAAGAAAACAAGCGTCCGATAGATGTCGGGCGCTTTCAAGTAACACTATCGAGAAAAAAGATGGAGAAAATAACGCTTCAAAATAATGGCATAGATTTAGCAAAAAAACATCCAAATCACAAAGAATTTCGACGACCTTTGTTAGATATACTTGAGGATTTGAAGAAACCAGTAGCCAAAAGATTTGTCAAGTATAAAACCATTAAAGGTAACAGAATCGAGTTTATAAGTTGGTACACTTTAACTCGATTGTTAGACTATTATACACCTGGTCTCCAATGTTTTTATTTTTATAGAGGGAACCCTTTTTCTTATAATTATGTCTCTTCGCAAATAACTTATCGCTATATAAGGGTTCCCTCTATAAAAATAGATTCGTTTGTCGGTTGGGACTTTATTGTCGAGACAACTTTTGACGGCAAGAAAGTGGCGGTAATAGGGAAATTAACCATTAAAGCGGCTGAAGGTGATTTCACTCGTTGCGCTACTGGAAATGAAAATTCAGATCTAGAAAGCTGGGGAGATCCATATATTAATTCAGAAGCACAAGCATTTAAAAGATGCTGTGCGCGCTTTGGATTAGGACTCCACTTGTGGGAGAAATAAAAGTTTTTTTAGCTAGACAAAATGTCTAGCTTCAATGCGTTTAAGGAAAAAGAAAGAATCATGGAAGCTACAACTATATTCAAGCAAGAATTAACTGAGATTGAGCTAGCGATCGCTAACTTACAAGAGAGAATAAAAACGAAGAAGGAAACCAAGAAAAAACTTATTGAACAACAAAATTTAGTGATTAAAGCCATCGAGACGGTAAAAACGACAGTAGAAAAGGTGCGGTGGTCTGGAGACGCGATCGAGTATTTAAGACAACAAGTATTAGGGTTAATTCCAGGTAATCAAGTTCAAGAAGAAACAGAAGAAGAACTAATAGAATATTCAAATAAGGAACCAGATAATAACGAACTATTTACATGGCAGCCCACAAGTAATGAAGCGCTCGCTAACTACTTTAATCTCTCGGCTGGAAAAATTCAAGCTACCTACATCGGTTCTAAGTCAAAGCAAAGATTAGAAGCAATCGAGAATAAATTAATGCACTGGATACCTGGTATTAGTACTAGTATTAGGAAAGCTAAACATCTAGCTTTTACATATGAATTAAAGATTCTCAGAATCGATGATGAAACTATTAACTGGTTAACAGGTTTCGACTTTAGTAAACCAATATCACCTCAATTAAAGTCAGAGTTACCAACACCAGTAGAAAATAATAACTTATCAGTTTCAGCAACTAACAACACTCTAGTCGAATTATTAGATGGTGACATAGATGAAACTGAGGACATAGCAGTAGAATCACAAGCGCTCGATAAAAACACTCTCCCTTTGACCAGATACTCAATAGTAAAACTTTGTATATCTCACGATAATTTGTGCTATCAAGTATTAGAAATAGCGACCAAAGATTTCTTAAAGGTCTGGTGTTTATCAACTGGAAAAGAAGATAAATTAAGAGCCAAAGATTTAGAGCAAGTAGAACTACCCAGCAATTATAAGTTTTGGCAAGAAAAAATCACCTCACCAATAGATGACCCCATATTTGAATCCCTAGCTATATACTATCGCTGGCGATTTAGTTGTTGCCAAACACTAGAAGAATTCGAAAAATTAAAACAAGAAAACCCCGATGAGATAAATACTTTGAAGTGGGCTTATAAACACCTTCCCGATGATGAAAGAAGGCGAATAGATAATATTTGTCAGAGGACCACTGAGAAAGAAAAAGAGCTATTATCTGACAATTTAAAGTCAAGCGAGCGATTACAAACATCAGTAGATGTCAAACAAGAAATAGAGCCCAATACTATTGAATTTTCCGAAATAATAGCTCAAATAGATGATGAGTTCGCGCGGCTTGGTTGTCAGAAAGAACAGCGTATAGATTACGTAGAGAAAAAATATGGAGTGCGCTCGCGACATAAA
>JASJDA010000138.1 GCA_030065755.1 Prochloraceae cyanobacterium
ATATTTATATTAAGGAAGTCCTTTACGATAACTTATATACTTCGTTTTTAACTTAACTGCTATATGAGGACTTCCTTAATATAAATAATATTTTCCAAACACGGGAATCTACGCTTGAGGATTAAGCTGAAAAGCTTAGTATGAACGTGTAAGACCAATATTAGGGGCGACCCGAACGGGCAGTGTTCAGCCCAAGAATCCCCGTCCTTCTAAGGCGGGGAGCGTCAAAAGACGCGGCGGAAATACTCGCGGTACAAATGGCACCGAGGCCTCACCTGATTGTCCTGTCGCTGCACTAGCCCCATACTGTGTAACTTATAAATCTGCATTGAATCTAATTCTACTGGCTCAGGTGACGCGACCACCTTTTTGAACGCGTCAGCCAATTCTGACCCTCGTGGCAGCATTTCCAGGTATCGGCGCAGATGGTTGCTATAAATTCCTGCTTCTGTGGGAGCCTCTCGTAAGAGCTCCTCTAGGTTCACCCGACCAGAGCCTACATCATACATGGCCAGCCGCACCAGATAGGGATGTCCTCCTACCATACCCATTAATTTCTCTAATTGTAACTCGTTCCAATTCAGTTGATGAAGGCGAGCCAATTCTTTCACCTGTTTGAGGTCAAATTCGGGCAACTCTACTGGCACCCCCGCGTTAAAGGGGGATTGATTGATGTCCAAGGGGATATAAACTTCGGTAGAGTGTGCCATTACCAGTCGCAGTTGTTTCCAAATCTCAGAAATTTTCCCCTTCTCATGCCAGCTACGCAGCATCCCAAAAAAGTCTTCAATCACTTCGCTATAGGGTAAAACCCGATCGACTTCATCTAATCCTAAGACCACCGGACAGTTTATTGCCGGTAGTAAATACTCCTCAAAGTACACTGTGCAGTTATCATTACTGCCCAAAATCTCAGTATCCCAATAATCTCCGAGTTGATTTTCTAATTTTAATTGCCGACCCACCATCAAACAGAGCCAGCGCAGCAACTTCTCCAAATTCGTAACAATAGATCGCTCTACACTACTTAAATCCAAGTACGCTGTTTTATAATTCTGAGATTGGCACTGGGCCAGAATCCGAGTTATCAATGAAGTTTTGCCCATCAGCTTGGGCGCTTTAATACGAATCAAAGCCCCTGGCTTGACAATCGCGTTGTAACACAGAGACTCGATGCCGTCGCGCTCTACGTAAAAAGGAGAATCCAGAGGAACTGACCCCTCTGGAAAGGGTAGCTCTTTTACCGAAGGGGATGCTGGCAGCGGTGCATTGAGGGCAACCCATGTACGCTGCTGCTCCTTTGATGCCCTCTTGAGCGGTTCTCGAAGATTCTTCTTACTCACCTTTTCTCCTGATGCGTCTGACAGCTTTCTCCATAAGCTTTGGCCCACATCTTTATTCAGGTAGTCAGCCGTATAGCCGTACATTTCAGCGATCTCTTCATAAGTTTTTCCCGACCAAGATCCCTGAAGCACGATCGTTTCAACATCACTCAGGTGTTTCCCCGTCTTATTGAAGACAACTTCCTCGGCAACCTGTTTGGCTTCTTTCCAAGTAAATTCTGGTTCTGAATTCATAAGTACCTAAACAAAATTAATTACATATTCACTTCCTAATCGATCGAGCACTTTTTTTAGATACTTTTTCAAAGATTTTAAACTATTATAAGCATCAATTTCAATCCATTCATATTTGCTAAATTTCCAAAGTATTTCAATCAAATTAAGCTTTGGAGAGGATGTGTTGAAAAAATATATCGAAGAACAGGGGTATGATGATTAAGCCTGCTAGGTGGGGGAATGCGTCGGGAATATGTTCAAGCAAAATCTGGTCATTTGGTTGACTCTAGGATTTTTAGTCTTTTTTTCTAGGGATAGCCTATTGGCTCACAGCTTGGCTGTCAACTCCAAAGTCAAACTCAACAAACGAGCTGTAGCTAACAGCCAAACGAAATATCCTGTTACAGCACGGACTGCTCTGTTATCTCAGGTTCCTATTAGACCACCTCTTCCTCCTCAACCACCACAACCGCCAAGACCTGTTCCTCAGCCATCACCAGAAATTCCCCTCCAGGTTCCTACTCCTACACCTCCCTCGCCTGAAGAACTTCCCGAGCTTCCGGCAACCATCACTGTTATTCGGTTCGAGTTCGACGGCAATACGGCATTTAATGACGAACAGTTAACCGAGGTAACTAAAGTATTCACTAACCGCCCGATAAGCTTTGCCGAACTGCTACAAGCTGAGGCGGCAGTGACTAAGCTCTACACGAATGCAGGGTATCTCAATTCTGGTGCTGTTATTCCGGCTGGTCAAACCTTTGCTAAAGAGGGAGCGATCGTCAAAATTCAGATTATCGAAGGTGGAGTAGAAGAGATCTTTATAACAGGCACCGATCGACTGAACTCAGATTATATACGCAGCCGCTTGGCTATTGCCACCCAAACACCTCTGAATCAAAATCGCTTGCTGGAAGCCCTACAGCTGTTACAATTGGATCCTTTAATTGAAAACATCTCCGCCGAATTGTCTGCTGGTTCGCGACGCGAATTAAGTGTCCTGGCACTAAAAGTAAAGGAAGCAGATAGCTTTACTCTCGAAATAATAGCCGACAATGGTCGAGTACCGAGCGTAGGTAGCTTCCAACGCGGTCTTCGGGTAGAGGAAGGCAATTTGCTCGGCAGCGGAGATAAAGTGTTTGCAGAATATCGCAATACTGATGGCAGTAATACCTTAAATTTACGCTACTCTCTACCCCTCAATCCTCGTAACGGCACTTTTAACATAGCTGGGGGACTGACATTTAGCGAGGTAATTGAACCCCCTTTCGACCCTTTAGATATTACTGGAGATTCATACTATTTTGATTTGAATTACCGTCAACCGATCGTCCAAACACCCAGGCAAGAACTGGCTTTGGGGATAATCGCATCTCGACAAACAAGTAAAAACACACTTCTAGGCAGAGCATTTCCTCTCTCCATTGGCGCTGACAATAAGGGGGAAACAAGGATCTCCGCACTGCGGTTGCCGATCGAATGGAACCAGCGCAGTTCTAAAGATGTTTTGGCCCTTCGCTCTCAATTTAATCTCGGATTAGGTGCTTTTAATGCTACTGTAAACGAAGAATTTCCCGACAGCCGATTTTTCTCCTGGCGCGGGCAAGGACAGTACGTGCGACTCTTGGCAAGAGATAATTTGCTAGTAATTCGTTCCGACCTACAGCTTGCAACTAGTCCGCTCTTAGCTTTGGAGCAATTTAGAATTGGAGGTTTGCAAAGCGTACGAGGTTATCGGCAAGATCTGTTGCTAACGGATAACGGTCTTTTTACTTCTGCCGAAGTGCGCTTGCCCATTATACGAGTAGAGGAAGTGGAAGGGGTTTTGCAACTAATTCCGTTTATTGACTATGGTAAGGGTTGGAATAGTTCTAGAAGAGATAATCCCTCACCCCAAAACCTCTTATCCGCTGGACTCGGCGTACAGTGGCAGATGAGAGATAGGTTGAATGCTCGCTTTGACTGGGGAATTCCCCTGACTAAAGTAATTTCGCGAGATAGAACTTTACAAGAACAGGGGTTTTATTTTTCGATTAATTACAGTCTTTTTTAGGCAGTGAAGGATTATTGCCAAAAAATGATACGTTGCTCAAAGGGAACAACGAAATCTGGAGTAATAATTAGCTCCAAATCCTAGATTTTGAAGTTTGCAGACACGACCTAGAAAAAAATCGAAGGTAAATACGATGCAAAGAAAATCTCTAATCCAAGTCGCCTTTTCACTCATTTTGGCACTAGCCTTAGTGATAACAACGGTGGTTCTTTTTCCTGGAGTTGCCTCAGCTGAAGATAGCTCAGATACAGCAGTTGAAGCTTTAGAAGAGGGAATAGAGTATTACAATCAAGGAGATGAGGAGAATGCAGAGCTTTCCTTCGAGGAAGCTATCGATGAGGTATTGGCAAACAAAGAAGTTGATGTACTCATTGTTGCTAAGCAATACCTTTCAAAAATTAAAGAGAGTCAAGGCTATGAACAAGAGGCGGAGGAGTTATACCAACAGTCAGTACATGGAAGAAAGGCATTAGGATCAACAGACGAGCCGACGCCTCAGATATGTCAACCAGATTGCCCGACTTGCCCGACCGAAAATTGTGAGAGAAGGGGTTCAGGTATTTTAGAAGAATGTTTCAGTTGCTAGATTGATTAAGAATGCCAATCTCCATAAACCTTAAGTCTCGTATCTCTTTTCTGAAAAAATTTCAGGGAGAAAAAATTTCTTCACCCCTCTGCTTCATCAGTGCGGTTTTCCTAGGGTGTGTGGCTACGACGAGCTTAGTTCAGGCACAAATTACCTCAGATGGAACTCTTTCTACTAACATAACTACATCAAATAACCTTGACTTTACCATCACTAATGGCAAACAATTGGGGGGAAATCTTTTTCATAGTTTTCAGCAATTTTCTGTGCCTAACGGCGGTTCAGTCAGTTTCGCTAATGGCTTGGATGTTCGGAACATCTTTAACCGAGTCACGGGTAATTCTATCTCAGAAATTAACGGTTTAATTCAAACTAATGGCAGTGCCAATTTATTCCTGCTAAATCCAAATGGAATTATTTTTGGTCGCAACGCTCAATTAAAGGTTGGCGGCTCTTTTATTGCCAGTACGGCAAGTCAAATTAACTTTGACGATGGTAGCATTTTTAGTGCCAGCGATCGCCAAACGGAGCCTCTACTAACCGTTAGTATTCCGATCGGGTTGCAATTTAGGGAACCCCCAGGAAACATTGTCAATCGATCTATCGCCAATCAGGGGAATGGACTTTTGTTATCTGGTACAACTCTAGCACTTGTAGGAGGAGACTTATTTCTAGAAGGAGGCGTTTTGACAACAATAGGAGGCAGAGTTGAGCTAGGCAGTGTTGCTGCTCCTGCTTATGTCAGTCTAATTCCTATCAATGCTGGTTGGCAATTAGGCTATGAGAGCGTACAGAAGTTTCAAGATATTCACCTGTCTGAAAAAGCTGTAGTACAGACAGCATTTGGTGATATTGTTCTACAAGCCAGACAAATAGTACTCTCTGGAAACTCTGATATATTCAGCGTTAATCTGAGCGAAGCTCCAGGTAGAAGGATAACAGTTAAAGCATCCGAATCAGTAGAAATAACTGAGGATAGCAACTTATTTACTAGATCTAGATCTACTGGAGCAGCGGCTGACATAATTATTGAAACAAAGCAGCTACTTGTCCGCGATAATGGTTCTTTTATAGAGACATCAACCGAAAGCGATGGAAGAGGGGGAAATTTAACCATTAATGCGACTGAATCAGTAGAAGTAGACGGTAGAGGTGGATTTAACCGATTATCAACTCAGACTTTTGCAAATGGCGACGCTGGGACTCTAAACATAACAACAAAAAGTTTGATTCTCCGTAATGGTGGTCGGCTATCTAGTTCGACCGAGAGTTTTGGTAACGGGGGACAAGTAATCATCAATGCTATTGAATCTATAGAAGTTAGTGGTCAAGGAATATCGTTTAATGAAGTAAAAAAGAGTGGTGTGTTCGCCGAAACGCGCCAAACGCGAGGAACTGAAGCGAAGGGGAATGGTGGGGACATAACCATTAATACAGAGCGTTTAGTCGTTCGGGATGGAGCCGAGATATCTGCTTCCAGCGAATCGAGCATTGGAAAAGGGGGTGAAATCCGAATCCAAGTAGGTTCCTTCACATTAGAGAATGGAACTATATCTGCTGAAACCGTTAGCACTCAAGGTGGCAATATTACTCTTACCATAGACGACAGATTAAATTTGCGTAATAGCAGCAAGATCTCTACGACTGCTGGTACTGAAGGAGCAGGTGGCGATGGTGGCAACATAACTATTAACGCCCCATTTATTATTGCTTTCCCCAAAGATAATCAAATTACAGCCAACGCCTTCTTGGGCAATGGCGGCAACATTAATATCGACACTAATTTTATCTTTGGCGTTCCCGACTTTCTTGAGATCAGCGCTTCTTCTCAATTTGGCTTAGCCGGTACAGTAGCAATCAATTCCGCTGGACTTGAGCCAAGCCGTGGGTTAGTTAAATTGCCAGAAAATGTGGTCGATCCCTCCGAGCAGATCGCCCAGAATCCCTGTAGAAAGGGCAGAGGCAGTAAATTTGTCATCACTGGACGCGGCGGCTTGCCACCCAGTCTCAGTGAGGATCTCAGCAGCGAGGCTACGCAAGTGCGGTTAGTTGAACCTGCACCAATGGAAAGTAGGGAAACAGGGGAGCAAAGAAGCAGGGAAGCAGAGGAGAAAACCTCAACCCCAAAACCAATTATCCCAGCCCGTGGATGGATCTTCAACGATAAAGGCGAGGTAGTTCTTGTCGCCTACGATACTACTAAGAGCGAAGTCCAACGCCACAGACATACGCCTACTCAATGTAGTGCGCCATAAATCTAAAAAAATACCGAAAAGACCTCCTTCTTTACGTCAAGCTGTCCGATGGATAGCTCAGTTAGGGGGGGTTCTGGGCAGAAAAGGCGATAAAGATCCAGGAGTCAAAACTATTTGGCGTGGATTGAGACCTTTGAATGATTTGGCAACAGGCGGGGAATTACAGTTGTCTAGAAATTAGCTATAGCAAGGTTTTCAAGACTTATGGGTAAAGCATAGGTTTTTGAACAGCGCCCTTTTTATTAATAAAAAAAGCTCAAATCCCTCTGTTCCCTATTCCCTATCCCCTGTTGCCTAAGTCTCTCGTTATTTTCGGGAATTGGTATTAATTATAATTAAATGTTAACAAGTTGATTAATATTAAATCTCCAACCTAGAAAAGCCGTCCTTCCAGGACGGGGCTTCAGACCCTGTTTTTTGGTGAATCGGTCTTCTAGAAAGCAAGAACTTTATCGGTTTTTTCCCAGGGGACTTCTAAGTCCATTCTACCCATGTGTCCGTAAGTAGCCAGTTGTTGATAAAATTTACCCTGATTGAGAGAGGGTAAAAATCTCAGATTAAACTGGCGAATAATTCCTGCCAGACGGAAATCAAAATGCTGTTGAAGTTGTTGGATAATTGCTTCTTCGGAAATTTTACCCGTACCAAAAGTTTCGACTTGAATACTTACGGGTCTAGCTTGCCCAATGGTATAACTAAGCTGTACTTCACATTCATCTGCTAAATTAGCTGCTACTATATTTTTGGCTGCATAACGAGCAGCATAGGCTCCTATTCGATCGATCCGAATTGGATCTTTACCGCTCAGTGCTGCGCCACTATGTTTGGCATACTCTCCATAGGTATCGATGGCATTCTTTCTACCAGTCAAACCAGAATGAAGGGCTGGCCCGCCAGGAACTACCAAACCATCGGGGTTAATAAAAATGTAGGTTTCGCGATCGGGGCGAATGGCTTCGGTGGCAAAAGCTGGCTCGATCGCAGTCTCGTAAATCTCCTTTTGAAGTTGTTTGAGATCGGGATAGGATGGATCGTCTTGACTAGCAATAACCGTCAGACTGTGAATCCGATGGGGTTGGCAATTTCGATATTCAACTCCTACCTGAGTTTTGCCGTCGGGGGCGAGATAGGGCAGTATTTGCTCTTGTCTGACTCGATCTAGTTGCTGTGCCAAGTTGTGAGCCAGCCAAATGGGAAGTGGCATTAATGTTTCGGTTTGATTGCAGGCAAAGCCAAACACCGTTACTTGATTCTTGACGGTAATTTGCTCGATTTCTGCATCTGATAGCTGTTTTTCGTCAAAATTCTGCTGCTCTTTAGTTGACAATTCCTCGATGCTGGTTAAGATACTACAAGTTTTGCTATTAAATGAAGGTTGATTGTAGCCTACTTCTTTAATCACTTTTCTGGCAATATTGGTGAAATCAACCTTTCCAGAAGAGTCGAAGCGGGCGGCAAGAAAAACAATCCCTGTCGAAACCGCACATTCAGTAATGATTCGCGAGTAGGGGTCTTGCTGGAGGAGGCGATCGACAATTGCGTCACTGATGCGATCGCAAAGCTTATCTGGATGTCCTTGAGTGACCGATTCCGAGGTAAACATAAAATCTCGTTTCATAATTCTTCCTCTGCCGTATTAAATTTAGTCCCTTCATTAAATAAAAGTGGCATTAAAGCACTGTTGCTAATTACTACACCATCAAGTAGATTGAGAGGTGTAACCTGAAGTAAATCTCTCAAACCAGGAATAACTAGGCAGATCAGTTGTAGAGTTAAAGATCCCCCCAGAGCTAGGGTTAAATAATGGTTTGGTGGTAACTCGATCGTACTTAAGGGTTTTGTTGAACGACAACTTAAAGCGTGAAGTAACTGGCCCGTGACTAAGCTCATAAAGGCAATTGAACTCGCATGAGGACTAATTCCATAGCGGGCAATGCCATAGCCATAGGCTGCCATGCTACTTGCAGATAAAACACTTGACTCAAAGACAATCCTTTCGAAGTCCTGGGAGTTGAGAATTGGTTCGTCGGGAGAACGAGGAGGTACGTGGAGTACTTGTGGCTCTGGAGGTTCGAGGGCTAATGCCAAGCCAGGAAAAATATCAGTTACCATATTGAGCCAAAGCAATTGCATCGCATTAAGGGGTTGTCCCAGTCCCAATCCATTAGCCAAAAGCACGACCATAATCTCGCTCAGGTTGGTAGATAAGAGGAAATGAACGGATTTGCGAATATTGTTATAAATTGTTCGCCCTTGGCTCACGGCAATAATCATGGTTTCCAGGCGATCGTCTTCTAAGACTACATCTGCTACTTCTCTAGCTGCATCAGTTCCAGCATGACCCATAGCAATGCCTACTTCTGCTGCTTTGAGGGCTGGAGCATCATTAATTCCGTCTCCCGTCATGGCAACGATTTTTCCCGCTTGCTGGAGTGCCTGAACGATTTGCAGTTTGTGAGCGGGACTGATACGGGCAAAAACCTGAACGCGATCGCACAATCCTTTCATTACTTCGGAGTCGAGATTAGTCAGGTGAGTTGAATCGAGAATTTCTAACGGTTTGCCTTGACTCAAATTTAATTCTTTGCCAACAGCATAAGCAGTGGGACTCTGATCTCCAGTAATCATGACCGTCTTAATTCCTGCCTGATGGAAAGAACCCATCAACTCTTTAACACCACGTCTAACGGGATCGGTCATGCCTATTAGTCCTAACCAAATGAGGCTTTCTAAATTTTCGCTCTCGTCGCTATGGGCATAGGCAGCCCCTAACACTCGGAGGGCTTTACCTGCCATGCGTTCGTTTTCTACTTCGATCGCCTGTCTATCTGCTTCAGTCAGAGGAATTAACTCGCCTTGTTTTACCTTCCAGGCACAAAGTTCTAGAACTTCTCTAGGATTGCCCTTAACTGCTATTAGTTTTTGCGATTCACCTACAACATGAATTGTCCTCATAAAATTCTGCTCTTGTGAGCGATGGTTGATTTCTATGCGAGGATATTGGCGTTGTAATTTACGGACATCGATGCCAGTAACAAGCGCCATGTGCATCAGGGCATTTTCCGTAGCCGAACCATTAACTACATATTTGCCATTGCGATCGTTATTGACTTTACTTTCATTGCACAAAATAGAAACGTGGATGAGCTTTAAAAGTTCGTCGCAGCAATAAGGGTTGAGGCGTTCTCCTGCCACCAGAAATTGTCCGTCAGTAACTTCTATTCTTTGGCAATCGGTATAAAGTTCGACAACCGACATTTGATTAGCTGTTAGGGTCCCTGTTTTATCCAGACAGATAGTCTGTATCGAACCCAAAGCTTCTATAGCATCGAGACGACGAATTAGCACGTTATGCCTTCTCATTTTGGCAATTCCTAAAGCTAGAGTAGTCGTGGCAACAGTGGGCAATCCTTCGGGTACGGCAGCAACAGCCAAGGATATGGAGGTTTTGAGCATCTGGACTACGCCATAACCTCGCATCAATCCCAAAACAAAAACCACACCGCAAACCCCACTTGATAAAACAACGAGTTGACCTCCAGCTCGATCGAGTTGCCGTTCCATCGGCGTTTGAGGTATGGTGGTTTCCCCGACTAGAGTTTGAATGCGTCCCATTTCGGTTAATTGTCCCGTAGCAACTACCACTGCTAGTCCTTGTCCTCCTGTAACTAAAGTTCCTCGGTATACCATATTGACTCTTTCGGCTAAGGGAACATCTTTAGCAGTTAAAGTCTGTGCTGTTTTGAGTACGGGAATGCTTTCTCCTGTGAGGGCAGATTCATCAACACTAAGGCGTTCTGCTTCAATTAATCTGGCATCAGCAGCAACGTAACTACCTGGTTTGAGTACTAAAATGTCGCCAATGACGATTTGAGAGGAATTAATTTGGCTTAATTTACTGGCTCTGATTGTCCAAGCAGAGGGATTTACTAAACTTTTGAGGGAATGAATAATCCGCTCGGATTGGCTTTCGGTGGCGTAACCCAGCAGCGCATTGATTACTACCACTCCCATAATCACAACCGCATCGATTATGCCTCCAGTCACTACAGATAGTCCTGCTGCTAAGGTTAAAAGAGCAACAGGAACAGATTTAAAGTAGTCGATAAAAATACTCAATCCAGAGCGGGGTTTAAATTCAGCCAGAACATTAGCACCATATTTCTGGAGATTGTCTTGTACTCTCTCTAAAGACAATCCCGATGCCCTGGAAGTCTCTAACTCCGTTAAAATTGCTTCTGGTTCTTGAAGATGCCAGTATTCTAAAGGCATCAGATTAGATGGTTTTGAGACAGTTTTCAACCAGTTCTGCATTAGCTCGATCGCTTTTTGGGGCTGTTTTCCATATTCAAGGACAATAGTTTTAAGGAGAGCAGCGGGCGCTTTGAGATTGAGCTCTTTAGCATATAAAATTAAGATATTACCGCTCCAAGAGCTAGCACGAACATAATCAATTCCTGGTTGAGTGGATAATTTAAATTCCAGATATTGTTGCAAATTGTCTGACCCTTGTAGTCCTCTAACTTTGTAACGAACTCGCCCTGGTACGCGATTGTGTAGCGTCTGCACCAGATGTTTTCGCCTTGAGGAGAGGCGATTGGCTTTTCTTAGTTCTACAGCGGGCCGCTCACGATTATTCATTGCCGTTAGGAGGAGAAACTTTAAGAACTTCCACTCTTATTCTAGGAAAGGTTGGTGGTGATTCGATTTCTTTAGGAAAGCTAAATACAAAATTTCAACCAGCGTTGGCAAATGTTTTTCTTTTCCGGTTTTCCAGCAAGCAAGGCTAATATTCAGGATTTTTTTGTTGAAAAATATATCAATTTGTCCTTCGGAGCGGGGGTAACTGTGCCTAAAAATGTAACATTTAGTTACCACAGCCTATTAGATATGTGGTCTATACAAGCAAAATAAAGATAGATGTAAATAAAATTAAGGACGCAGGGAGAGCGAGCTATGAATAAGCAGCGTCCAAAGGTAATGGTGGCTGGCGCGACTGGATACATTGGCGGTGGTGTCTTACAGGTCTTACACCAAAAAGGTTTTTGGATACGTGCCTTGTGTCGTGAAAAGAGTCGTCTAGTGAACCCGAACTGGTACAATGATATTATGGATATCAGCGCTTTACGAACGGAATACATACAAGCAACTCTTTCTCGCCAAGAGCTAAATCTCGATCCGTTTAAACAATTTGAACAATGGTTTCAACAAGCAATTGAAGCTAATTTACCAGAGCCTAATGCGATGATTTTAGCTACCGCAAGCGCGACTGGCTCTCCCTCTACTCGTGCCGTCCTGTTGAAATACTTTGACAGATCTGGTTTTGTTTTTTTCAGCAATTATGAAAGTAAAAAGGCGCAACAAATTCAAGAAAATCCACGAGTATCCCTTCTTTTTCTCTGGTTGGGTTTGCAACGTCAAGTTCAAATTCTGGGCACAGCTGACAAAATTTCTACTGCTTCCTCACTGAAATATTTCGCTACCCGTCCTAGAGGCTCTCAATTGGGGGCTTGGTCTTCAATGCAAAGTACAATCATCTCCTCGCGCCAAATCCTCGAAATGAAATTTGAAGAAATCAAACGCAAGTTTCTCAATTGCCAAGTTCCCCTCCCTTCTTTTTGGGGAGGTTATAAAGTTGTCCCGAAAAGCTTTGAATTTTGGCAAGGTCGTCCCCATCGACTTCACGATCGATTTTTATATTCGCGCTGTGAAGATGGGTTTTGGAAAATTGAAAGACTTTCTCCTTAATTTGTAATTCACTTTCCGCACGTCTGAACGTAAGATGACCGAATGCTGTTATCGCTAACTTCGTCTATAGCTTCGTTAGCTAGAATTTTTACCAAAAAATACTGAAGCGTTTACCCTAACTGCACCCATTAACAATACTAAATGGTATAGTTTAAATATTGGTCTGGGGCGCTCGTAGATCGCCTGTTGGGTCAAATCCAACTTTTACAAACTTTGCTCCACTTAGGAGTAAAAGCGAGCGAGTGCTGCTTGCACCAGCTGTTCGTCAGCCTCTTCACTGAGGCCACTGGCACCTATGCCACCTATCACCTGATGATTCACTCTTATTGGCACCCCCCCGGCCATTCCCGTAATTTTAGGATCGACCCAGTAACCCATGTCCTTACCTGTCTTTTGTGCCCATTGGCCTAACTCAGACGAGGGGATACGCTCCCGTGCGGCAGTATAGGCTTTAGCTAACGCCAATACCCCTGATTGAACCGTAGCCCCATCCATCCGACCGTAAGCGACCAAATCTCCATGGCTATCGACGACAGCAACCGAGACAGTAACATTGCCTTCCTCGGCGAGTGCCATGGCTGTTTTCACAAGTGATTGTGCTTCAGCATATTGAATATCCATGCCCCCTTCCTCCTGAAGTCACGTATTGTTTTTATAATTACAAACTTTTTTGACCAGCTTAATAGCTTCTTATTTTAGCAGGAATTTAATTATGCAACAGGTCTAGTAAAATCTTTACGCACATATTTTTTTACCAGATTTTCTCAATCAGGAAAGAGAGTAACTTAACAATTCTAAATGAAAGACTATCAAAAATGCGTGATTGTTAGATTCAAGAAATATCATAAAAGAAGAGGGGTGTATATCATCACTAGGGCGAGAAGTTTTGCCAGTTAGAAGTAAATAAAAAACTTCCGATTGCCGACTTGACTACTGAAAAATCGTCGGTAACAAGATTAGAAAAAGACTGTTTTAAAACAATTTAGTAGCCGGAAAGTTAATTTAACTCCAGTAGCAAAGGAGAACCCCAATGAAATACGATGAATTGCTCGAGCACGTTCAAAGCTTTGCTCAGTTAGATTCCCGCGAGTTAGCCGAGAAAGGTATTCGTGCTACTTTATCAACCCTGGCCGAACGGATTGACCCAGCTTTGGCTAACAAATTAGCCGACCAGCTCCCCGAAGAAATTAGCACTTATCTGCGGGTTCCCGAAGAACAAAGCGCCAGTTCTTTCACCTTAGAAGAATTTTATTCTAGAGTCATCGAGAAGGAGAAAATCCCTCCAGCTCAAGCTGTGATGCACGTTCGGGCTGTATTTGCTGTTCTCAACTCAGCAGTTAACCCCACTGACTTTAGCGAGCTACAAGCCCACCTTGACCAAAATTACGAAGACTTGTTCCCAATGTCTAGTAGCTCCTACAAACTGGGAAAATGAAACCCAATAAATGAGCGCGTCTTTTTCAAGACCAGGAGGCGCTTCTATGAGAAAATATATTTTCTTAGCTGGTAGAGCCAATCCAGCATTGGCCAAAGAGATCGCTACTGAATTAGGTATCTGTGAAGGCGCAGTAGCACTAAAACGATTCCCAGATGGCGAGACAGCAGTGCAGTTGCTAGAATCAGTACGCCAACAATGGGTTTTCTTGCTACAGCCAACTTCTCCCCCAGTCAACGAAAATTTGCTAGAACTACTGACCCTAGTAGATGCCTGTCGTCGGGCCGGAGCCGAGCGCATTATTGCCATTGTTCCTTACTTTGGTTATTCTCGCTCCGACAAGCGACACGGGCGGTGGGAGCCAATTACTGCCAGTATGGTAGCCGAACTTTTGCAAGTAGTGGGAGTCGCCCAGTTGATTACTTTCGACTTGCATGCATCACAGATTGAGGGTTTCTTTCATATTCCTGTAGATAGCCTTACGGCCGTACCAATACTTTATCAAGCACTAGCTAAGCAATTACCTGCTGATGTAGTAGTGGTCTCGCCGGATACTGGGCGGGTAATGATGGCGAGTCAATACGCACAGCTACTCCATACTGAAGTAGTGGTATTACACAAGCAACGAATTAGCGGAACAGAAACGGAAGTAACCCAGGTAGTAGGAGAAGTGCGCTCTCGTCCTTGTCTGATTGTGGACGACATGATTTCAACTGGCGGCACAATTGCTAAGAGTGTCAAAGCACTACTCGAAGCTGGCGCTGCTCCTGAAATTTACGTCGCCGCCACCCACGGTTTATTTGTAGGAAAGGCGAGAAACCAGCTCGGCCACGACTCCATTAAGGCACTCTGGATTACCAATACTATTTCCCCACCGGCCAGCAACTGGCCCCAGTTGCAAGTTGTTTCAGTCGCTCCCCTAATTGCTGATGCGATCGAGCAGTTGACCAAGTAATTAAGCGCTTCGCGGGTTCGTGGATTCGTATTAAATATTAAACAAGCGAAATCAAACATTTAATTGGTTTTGATTGCAATATCTGAGTGGTTAACTCTTGAGGATAATTTCGTCACGAATAATACAAGTATAAGATCTTAAGCATCTAGTTTATTTGGCGTGTTACTCTCAGCTATTCCCCCAGTGCGACGGGGATCTGCTACGGCTAGAAAGCTTAGATCGGGTTTGACTAGAGCTGCCTGAACTCCTCCAAAATACATTGAAAGTTGGGGAAAACTACGGGTGGTAAATCCTGTTAATTCATCAACGTTCAGACCCGCTTCAAAGGATACAGTAGGGGCATTTTGAAAAACTTCAACGTGGAGGCGAGGACTAGCTATTGCCTCCTCGAGAGACATTCCTAGGTGAATAAAATTGAGCAGCACTTGGACGATCGCTGTCGTAATACGAGAAGCGCCTGGAGAGCCAATTGCCAAAATAGTGCCGTCATCATGCTTTGCTATAGTTGGAGCCATGTTGGAAGGGAGGCGGGTTCCTGGAGCTAACCCCTGCAAGCCTTGGGGATGAAGTTCGATCTCTCCTAGAGAATTGTTGAGCCACAATCCAGTACCAGAAATCATTACTCCTGAACCATATCCAGCCGATGCGGTAATTGAACAAGCTAAACCATCGCTGTCAACAGCAGATATATGGATGGTAGAAGGGGATTTGAGCAAGTCATGGAAATTTCCATTACCTGCTAATTCCAGCAAGCGATTAATTTCTGTTGCTATCGAGCTGTTACTGGCTGTTTCGAGATGTTGGTTGCGATAGTTGAGGACAGCCTGCTGAATTTTTACCATTTGCCTTACTCCCTCCAGATTCCATTTTGGGAAAGGCTGACCATCGAGGAGCAAAAGCATGGCTGCAAGGGTTGCACCACCAATAGCCGGTGCTGGGTTAGTAGCAATCTCCCAATCGCCGAAACGGATGCAGATGGGCGCTCGGGCTATTGCCCGATAGGCTTTGAGATCGGCAGCAGTTAGCAATCCTCCTCCCTCTTGGATCTCTGCGACCATACGCTCTCCAATTTCTCCACTATAAAAAATATCAGCCCCTCCCTCGGCAATCAGTTGAAGGCTATTGGCCAGATCGGGTATGGAAACAATCTCTCCTTCTCTCAGGCAACTACCGTCGGGGTGGTGCAAGGTTTGATAGCTTTCGCGGTGCCAGCTAAAGATAGCTTTGTGAGTATAAAGCAAATACTCGGCTGCCCCTCCAGTGAGCGGAAATCCCTGTTCAACCCATTTTAGCGCTGGCGCCATCACTTCTGCCCAAGTTAAATTCCCATATTGCTCGCAAGCCATTTCCATGCCGGCAAAAATTCCCGGAGTAGCAACAGAACCATAGCCAATACCAGTATTCATCATGCCACCGTAGTCAAATTTGACCTCTTTCATACCTTGACCACATCGAGGGCTCGTCTTACCTCTACCTGGAATTTCCGCATAAGCATCGATAACCACGGGATTATCTTTTGGAGGCCAAATGGTGATAAAGCCGCTAGCTCCTGGAGCCATAACTCCTAGGTCAGTACACATAGAAACTAGGACAGCAGCGAGAGCTGCATCAACCGCGTTGCCTCCCCGAGCGGCAATAGCAGCACCCCCATCAGCCGAGATCTGAGAGCCTGAAGAAATAATTACCCGCGACATATGTTTAAGAGCTTACGGTAGATAAGAAGGACTTTACGCTAAGTATAAATACTACTTAACTATCTTACCTTATTTTGACTTCAACTATTGACCAATAAAGAGTTGAGACAAGTTACCTTTGTCGATCGCTAAAATAATCTAAGATGTTGCACCCACTTCCCCGATGAAAATTTTAGTACTAAACGCAGGTTCTAGCTCTCAAAAAAGCTGTTTGTACCAACTTACAGGAGATACTTTACCCTCTAAACCACCACAACCTCTGTGGGAAGCTAAAATAGACTGGTCGGTAAGCGCAGGTTTAGGCTTATTAGAAGTCGAAGCTAACGAGACTGCATTAGAAATTCAACTAGAATCTGACGATCGCCCCACTGGTGTTTCCCAGATGCTCAAAACTCTAGTCGAGGGGAAAACAAAAGTATTAAAAGAACTCTCCCAAATAGATATAGTAGGTCATCGAGTGGTGCATGGTGGTGCAGAATATTCCCAAGCAACTACCATTTCTAAAGAGGTTAAAGAAGCGATCGCCCGTCTCATTCCTCTCGCACCTACCCACAACCCTGCTAACTTAGAAGGAATCGAAGCGATCGAAAAGGTATTAGGAGATATTCCCCAAGTTGCTGTATTTGATACAGCCTTCCACAGTCAAATGCCTCTCGAAGCTGCGGTTTATCCAATACCATATGAATGGTTTGAAAAAGGTATCCGTCGCTACGGTTTTCACGGAATTAGTCATAAATATTGTGCCGATCGCGTTGCGCAACTTCTAGGGAAACCCTTGGAGTCTTTAAAAATAATTACCTGTCATTTAGGTAATGGTTGCTCTTTAACAGCCATTTCAGAGGGTAAAAGCATTAATACCACGATGGGATTTACACCCCTAGAAGGGTTAATGATGGGTACTCGTAGTGGTTCTATAGATCCTGCCATCTTAATTTACCTGATGCGCGAACATAATTTCAATGCAGACCAGCTAGATAAAATGCTCAATAAAGCTTCGGGGTTAAAAGGTGTTTCGGGGTTATCTAGCGATATGCGATCGATAAAAGAGGCTATATCTGAAGGGAACGATCGGGCTAAACTAGCATTCGACATGTACATTCATCGTCTCAAAGCTTGTATCGGATCGATGTTAGCCAGTCTCGGTGGTTTAGATGTATTAGTATTTACCGCAGGTATCGGAGAAAATGCTGCAATAGTTAGAGAGAAAGCTTGTGAAGGATTTGAGTTTTTGGGGTTGAAATTAGATAAAGACAAAAATAATTCTTCCCCAGTAGACGAAGATATCGCTATGTCAGACTCAAAAGTCAAAATATTAGTGTTGCATACAGAAGAAGATTGGGCGATCGCAACCGAATGTTGGCACGTAATGATGAGTTAACAACCACTTGAGTTTTCTGTATAATGGCACTTTAGACACCAAAAACAAAAAAACAAATCTTAACTATGACCATAAAATTAAAAGTTCCCACCATCGTTTGCGATGGCTGCTCTGATAAAATTACTGAAGCAATTAAAAATCAATATCCAAATTCTAGTGTCAGTGTAGATAAAGGAGATAAAATCGTAACTGTTGAAGAAACAGAAGCTTCTCCAGAATCGATTAAGGAATTAATAACTTCGATCGGTCACACCGTTGAATAAAGTGAATTTCCTTTTATGGCGGCGATAAGCTTAAGGCAAAAATGGCTAAAATACCCAACAACCCTTGCATGACCATCAAGCCCACTTTCCGCACGTCAAGCCGTAGTATGTATTGTAGCATGTGATTGAGCTATTTTGGCGCACCGCTACGCGGATCCCAAAGGGATCGCAGGTGGAATGATTTTGGCTATTTGGCGGGAGCGCAAGCGCTGCTGGAAGTAGTACGCAAAATAGCCAAAATTAGGTAATCTTCATATATTACATTTTGACGTGCGGAAAGTGGGTAATAGACATCTTCAAAGGGCAAAAAATTAATATCGAATCAATATTCAATCTTCTCACTTCAGGGAGAGGTTTTACCTCTGGCTTGTGATCCCTTAATTATTGACACTCTAAAGAGTTAAAGATATTAGCTGCTTTATCCTTAGAATCGGAACCTATTGTGGATAACCAAACTATACGATCGCTATTATCGTAATTAACAATAGCAGAATAGACAATAGCTACTGAAGGATTTTCTTGACCTGGAAAGATCATTTCTCCTTCTTTTACTAATACCGAAACAATTTTACCGCAGAGCTGTTTTTCTATTTTTTTCTCAGATTTAAATTTAAAATTATATTGTTCTTCTGTACTGTCTTGAAAAGATTTTTGCAACTCTTCTGGATCTCCTGGTAATTCATCTGGAATTTTTCCAACTGAGAGTAATACTTCTGGAGGATCGTTAGTGTCTGTTATGACGGCAAAATTCATTCCCACAAAATCGATCTTCAATAATCCTCTAGAGCCTCCAGGAATATCGTATTTAAAGATGCTTTTTGCTCGTGTTTCTACTTCTTGTGGATCGGTAGAAAAACTTTTAAAGAAAAAATATGAAACACCTCCTATAGCGATCGCTGATGTCAATAAGCATCCACCGCAACCAATTCCCAACCATTTCCACCAGTTGACAGATTTTTTACTTTCCGCTCCTTGAGAGTCTGTCATCAATTTATCCCTGAAATTGTCATTAAACTTAAGTATCAGAACTTAAACCCAAAAAATAATTCACCATTCACTGAAATCGAAAAGAATTAAAATGGTATCTTTTGAAAATATTCTTAAGTGCCAAACTCAGCAAGTAAGCAAAGCCAGCAACGAGGATAATTGTAGCACCAGAAGTAAGATTGAAAAAATAAGACAGCCAAAGTCCAGTAGTAGTAAAAACCGCGCCCAAAATACTAGATAACAGCATCATTTGCTTTAAATCTTTGACAAACTGACCCGCGATCGCTGCTGGCATAGTTAACAAAGCAATGACTAAAATCAATCCGACAACCCGCATCACCATTACTACAGTTAAAGCGATCGCTCCGACTAAAAGTAAATACAATCCATTTACTGGAACCATCCTGGTAGTAGCAAACACCGGATCGAAAGAAATTGCCAACAGTTCTTTATAAAATAGTAAGGCGATCGCCCCAATAATTAGGTCTAAGACCACCATTATTAACAAGTCTTCTTTAGGGACAGTAAGAATGCTGCCAAAAAGATAACTCATCAGATCTGCTTTATAACCCTTTGTCAAATCTATAAAGATAATTCCAATTGCCATACCGATCGCCCACATTACCCCAATAATAGTATCGGCGCGCTCGGAGGTTTTGCGCTCTACTATTGCCATACCCAAACCAGCAGAAACAGCAAAAGCGATCGCTCCTAATACTGGGTTGAAACCCATAAAATAACCTAAACCAATACCCCCATATGCTGCGTGAGCAATACCGCCGCTTATAAAAACAATCCTATTGACTACTACAAAAGTACCTACAATACCACAAGCAACACTTACCAATACTCCAGCCAAAAGAGCATGGCGCATAAAATCAAATTGCAGTGCCTCAACAATTGCTTCAAACACGATCGCCTACCTCTTTACGAGAATTGTTTTGTGGAATTACCCGACGAGCAATACCACAAGTAATTGAGTCTACGGGACATTTATAGATCTGTTCGAGCGTTTCTGGTTGCAAATTCTTATCGCCATAGTAGTGAAGGCGACGATTAATACAGCCTATGGTTTTGATATAGTTGGAAATTTCTCCCAGGTGGTGGGAGACGATGACGATGGTAATATCTTTGTTGAGTTTAGACAAGAGTTCGTAGATGTTGTGACTCATGCGAGAGTCAACACTAGCGGTAGGTTCGTCTAATAATAGGATCCGAGGCTCGCTAGCTAAGGCTCTGGCGATGTAAACTCGCTGGCGCTGTCCGCCAGAGAGTTCTGCTAGAGGTCGATCTCGCCATTCCCACATTTCTACCTGTTCTAAGGCATTTCTGACTATTTCTTTATCTTTAGCGTTATATGGTTGTAGCAGACGACGTTTTCCCAGTCTTCCCATCTTGACAACTTCTGCCACTCGCACGGGAAAGTTGCGATCGAACTCCACATATTGAGGAACGTAGCTAATATAGCGTCTTCCAGAACTAACAGAAAGACCCATTATTTTCACTTCTCCTCGCATTGGCTTAATTAGTCCTAGCAAAATTTTTAGTAGAGTAGTTTTTCCCCCACCGTTAGGTCCAATTAATCCCAAAAAATCTAATTCTTTGATTGCAATATTAATGTTTTCTAAAACAAATTCTTGACCATAACCTGCCCAAAGATTACGAATTTCAATTGCTTGTGTTGTCATTTATACTATTTTTTGATTTTGGTTATTTTTTTTGTTTTCATCATTCGGTCATTTGAAAATATCCTCATAGAAAGCTAGTTTTTATTGGAACTTTTACGAGCCAATTTGTCTTGAGATGCATTTAAACATCTGAACTGTGCTTCCTGGGAAAAAATTAACTAGATGTGGGGGAAAGAAAGTACTATTAAAACCTTGACTTTACTGCTGTCTAGCTCAGAAAGCTCTTTAGCAAATGTTTCAGACACCTTAAGCAAATTTTCAGACCAATTAGCAGCTAAGGGATTAATAGGGACTACTCGAGCGTTAATTTCTTGCGCAATACTTTGAGCAGATTTAGTGCTAAACTGTGGTTCGACAAAAATTACCTGTATTTTTTCTTCTTTTGCCTCTTCTATCAATTCTTTAAGTTCGGCTGCACTCGGTTCAGTGCCTTCTACTTCAATTGGTATTTGTTCCAAGTTATATTCGCGACTAAAATAACCCCATGCTGGATGAAAAACTATGAATTTTCGGTTAGTCACTCCCGCTAAATTCTTTCTTATTTCTCGATCTGTACGATCGATTTCTGCTAAGAAACTGTCGAGATTTTGCTTATATTCTTCTTTACGATCGGGATCGAGTTGCACGAGTCCTTGGTAAATATTTTGCGCTTGTTTCTTAACTAGGGAAGGGGCTAGCCAGATATGGGGATCTAAGCCCTGTTCTTCGCTTTCTTTTGTGGCTTTCTCTTCTTCCTCCTCGTGGTGGTGGTGATGAGCAACCATCTTGATGCGCTCGATTCCTTTGCCTGAGTCTACAATTAATAAGCTACTATTGGCACTTTTAATGCGATTCATCCAGGCATCCTCAAAGGTATCGCTGCCAATAATGATATAAGCTTCTGCTTCACTGATTTTTCGGAGTTGTTGGGGTTTTGGTTCGTAGGCGTGCGGTTCTGTTCCTGCGGGAACCATCACATTGACCGAGACATTTTTGCCGCCAATTTTCTCAACAAAATATTTCTGAGGCTCGATACTGACGGTGATATCTAAAGTTTCGTTTGTTGATGTATTTGTTTTAGATTCTGCCGAACTTGAAGTAGGCTGAGTTGAACTACAGCCAGAAGCTATTGTTCCAATTCCTAGCAACAAAGTAATTAAAGCGATGGGTAGCTTCAATTTCATCACTATTTTTTCCTTGATAGTATAATATTGATTTTTATTTAAACTACTGTTATCCGAAAATTTTCGGTTACAGAGTTCTAGCTAATTTAAAGACTAAATTAATTGTAAGAAAAAATTTATCTTAATGTATGAACAATCGTTTGTTATTTTAGAGAGATGATAAGCTTCAAACCTTTATCGAACGCCAATAATAAATAAGATTTTTTAATCTTTATCCTTTAAATAGCACAATATAAAAAAAAGAGCAAATTCACTTTAAATCCAACAAAAAAAATTAACCGCCTACAGCGGAAGGTAGAAGGGGAGACGGAGTGAAGGGACAAGAAACAGGAAATAAAGTCTTCTCTACACTCCCCACAATCCCCCTCTCTTAATCTCGATCGCCAATAGCAGCAGACTCGATCGCGCCAAAAATTGCTTCAGAATGAAGGTAAAATTTAAATTCCAATAAATTATAAAAAGGATCTTCTAAGAAAAAAGTCCTGTGTTCGGTAATTTTACCAGGAAAGCGCAGCTTGGGCTGTTGATAGAAGTGTAAATTTTTCTGTTCCGCTCTTGCTACAATCTCCTCCCAATCAGATAAAGAGGGAAAAATCAAGCCAAAATGTCGAGGGTAAATACTTTTTGGGGGAGTAAGGGTTTCGGATGTTACGTGAGCAACTACTTGATGAGTGTAGAAATTCAAAATTATCGCAGTCGGAGTTTCTCGACCCAGTTGGCAACCTAAACCCTCACAATAGAAATTTTTAGCTTTAGCAACGTCGTTGATGGGAATAGCCAGATGAAATATAGGGCGATCGTTCATGATCGTAAGTGCTTTTTTTTCTCAGTGTACGATCGATCGCTACTATCAAAGAAAATTATTATTAACTTAACTTGACACTTTTACCGCTAATAGGGGCAGATTCTTAAGGTGACGTACTCCTACAGCGATCTCATCTAGGCTATTAATTCCCGACACTGACGCAAAATAAGTATGAAAATAATACTCAAGCAGATTCGCAATTGGTTGCGCATATCCCGCAAACCTAAATATCGCTGGATTTGGTGCTTAATAGCTGTCGCTATCTATATAATTATTTTGGAGATTCCCTTACCCGAACAATTCAAACCAGAGGCTCGACAAGCTTTAGCTGTATTTGGGGTAACTGGCTTCTTGTGGGGAACAAATACCTTACCTATAGCAGTAACAGGCCTGATAGTTTTATTTCTCATTCCTATCAGTGGGGCTCTTCCTCAGGAACAAACTTATTCCTACTTTGGCAACAAGGCTGTATTTTTCGTCTTGGGAGCATTTATTTTGGCGAGTCCGATCCTGCGATCGGGCTTAAGTACTCGTTTAGCACTAGCGGTAGTATCAAAATTTGGTTACTCTCAGAAAACCTTGATCGCCTCGATCCTCTTTTTAGCAGCGATCATGTCTTTAGTAATTAGTACTCACGCCGTTACAGCTATGTTATTTCCTGTGGTCTTAGAAGTAGTTCAAGCAGCAGGAGCAAAACCTGGGGGACGTTTCGGACAAGCAGCATTTTTAGCCCTAGCTTGGGGGGCTGGACTTGGGGGTATAGCGACCCTTCTGGGAGGGGCTAGAGCCCCTCTGGCTATAGAAGTGCTGCGAAAAACCACCGACTCTTCAATTAGCTTTGTAGAATGGACGCTGTGGTCTTTACCTATGGTATTAATACTGTTACTGATAGCTTATGCTATATTGCTGCGTATCGGTCAAGGAACAGCTATTTCTCTGGCTGACGCACAAAAATTCTTACAGGATCGATCGAGTAAACTGGGAGCTATTTCCAGGCGAGAAATTGGCACCGCACTGGTTTTATCAATTACGATCGCGCTGTGGCTTTTCAGAGGAGAAGAGTGGGGACTAGACACGATCGCTCTTTTAGGCGTGATCTTGAGTTTTGTACTGAAATTAGCAAATTGGCGAGAAGTTGAAGAAGACGTTAACTGGGGTATTTTTATCATGTATGGCAGTGCTATTGCCCTGTCTGCAGTGTTGGAAACTACTGGGGCTGCTTCTGCTTTAGCTGGGAGTGTATTAGCTTCTTGGATTAATTCTCCATCTATAAGTTTCGTAGCTATAGTAGCAATTGTTATCATTTTGACAGAAGGAATGAGTAATGCTGCAGCGGTTGCAGTGCTGATGCCTATATCTTTAGCACTAGCTGCTCAGTATGGAGTAGATCCCAGAGCAATGACTTTGGCTGTTACCATACCTTCAGGGTTAGCTTTTATGCTTCCTGTGAGTACTCCGGCGATCGCCATTGTTACCGCATCGGGTTACGTGCCTCCTTTTCAAGCCTTTCGTCGAGGGTTACTGCTCAAAGTGTCTGGATTTTTATTATTTTTAGCCATGGCTAAATTTTATTGGCCTTTAGTTGGATTAAATCTTTTAGGATAAAAAATGAGTGTTTGGCTGGCGATCGCTAATCCCTATGCCTACGATCGGGCAATGCAACGGGCAATTAAAGAAGCGCAGCGCAGCCATTGCGCTCTTCACGTTGTCTTCTTTATTAGCCGCAATTCCATGGGCGATATGATGCGACAATTGGGAGAGACTGGTTGGTTGTTAGGTTCTGCTTCGTTACGCAGCCTGCAAGGCTCTATGGTAGAGGGCTATCGCTCTCTAGCTGACGACGTTCTCAATAGGGTCAAACGCAAAGCTAGTTCTCAAGTAGAGCTAATTATTGAAGGCGTAGAAGAAAAACCTTCTTTAGAAGAGTACGTCCACCGTCTTCTCTCTAGTGGAGCAATAAAAGTAATCGTTGCTGGTTCCAAGTCTCTCAATCTCAAAAAAGAAATTTTGCCTTCGACCGTAGAATATTATGAAGAAGAACGATCTTAATTTAGGATAAAATTTTTATTTAGTAAAAAAAAAGTATTATGACTCAACGCGGAGTAACAATTTGGTTTACGGGTCTGAGTGGTGCGGGTAAGACCACTATCAGCCATGCAGTAGGAGAAAAATTGCGCTCCCAAAGACGCAATATAGAAATTTTAGATGGGGATATAGTCCGTCAGAATCTCACTAAAGGTTTAGGCTTTAGTAAGGAAGATCGAGACGAGAACATTCGCCGTATTGGATTTGTCTCTCATTTATTAACTCGCAATGGAGTCATTGTTTTAGTTTCAGCAATTTCACCCTATCGCCAAATTAGAGAAGAAGTACGCCAAAAAATAGGGGATTTTGTCGAAATTTACGTAAATGCTCCTTTAGCTGTTTGCGAAGAACGAGATGTTAAAGGACTTTATAAGCGAGCTAGAGCTGGCGAAATTAAGAGCTTTACAGGAATAGACGATCCTTACGAACCTCCTTTGAATCCTGAAGTCGAATGCAGAACCGATCTAGAAGAATTATCAGAAAGCATTGGAAAAGTGTTCGCTAAATTGGAAGAATTAAAATACCTTAGCGATACCCTCGCCGTTTAATGAATCTAGAGTAAATTACCTACACCAATGCCAACCTTTTGGTGTAGGCTATTCGTCTATTAATATTTTGGTAGAGCTGGTTAGTGCCATTTTTTCTACCTTTCTTTACAAAAATTAATTATAGAAATTCGACAGATTTTTGCTCGATCCTAAGGCTCAATTATGCTATTAATATTAATTGGTCTTGTTATTACAACGAGAGAAGAATGTCACTGAAAAAAGTATTTTTTGCTATCCTTTCCGTTCTAGCTTTAGCTGGATTCGCATTTGCAACTCCCGCATTTGCAGCTGATGGCGGTCAACTGTTTAACGCTAACTGTGCTTCCTGCCACGGTGGTGGTGCTAACTATGTTGTAGCGCCAAAAACCTTACAAGACGATGCTATGAAACAGTATCTTACTGGTTACACTGACGATCCAGCAGGTGCTATTAGTTATCAAATTATTCACGGTAAAGGCTCTATGCCAGGCTTCGGTCGTTTAAAACCCGACGAAGTTGACGCTATTACTGCATATGTAATCGAACAGGCTGAAAAAGGCTGGTAATCTCAGATAAGCAATCTTGCCGAAGTTCAAGCGGTCTTTTTAGTTTAGATTGCTCTAAATTTTTTGAGTAAAGATCGGTATCTAGCGATTTTTAATAATTAGCATTATGTGCTATCCCCGTCTTCCTTTTTTTAGGTCGGGGATTATTTATATTATGTGAATAGTATTAACTAAAATCGAGAAAGTAAAATAAATGTCACAAGGAAAAATTGTCGCGATTGTAACTGGAGCAATTTCCATATTTCTCGCGATCGCTTATTTAATTCTGGTACAGTTGCTCGATTTTCGCTCCGAGATGATACCCGCTCCTACTTCAATGGTGCCAATAAGTGGAAATTTTGCTGAGGTCTTAAAAAATTGAGTTCCACAGAACCTATATCAATTTCTTCGATTTTTGCTACAAATAATTGTGAAAGGGAGAGTGGGGGAGGGGGAGAGGGGGGAGAAAGATACTTAGCAATAATTTAGGAATTTGGGATTAAATGTGTTATATTTAAGTTCTGGGAGTAATTTATTTACTCCTTTAAGAATAAAAAGCGGATGTGGCGGAATTGGTATACGCGCACGCTTGAGGTGCGTGTGGTCT
>JASJDA010000139.1 GCA_030065755.1 Prochloraceae cyanobacterium
TGTGGAAATATTATTTAAGACGCTTTGCTATTGAACATTGGAATCGATTTGTCAAACAAAGATTGCACTGGACATTGCCCAAATTAGGAACGACAAAGAAGGGACAAAGATGGAGCGATTTAATGCCAATTTTAATATGAAGTTCGATTGTATAATTAATGCATAAAGCGCACCGCTACGCGGATCTCTTCGAGATCGCAATTTGAATAAATGCCCAAAAGACTTACGATAGCTCCCCATCAGAAAACTGATGAACTTTTTGATAGATACCGTCAAGAGAAAGATCCACTAAATAGAAGTCAATATCAAATTATTTGGTTATTAGCTAGTGGAAAGAAAACGGAAGAAGTAGCTGAAACAACAGGATATACAATTTATTGGGTAAGAGAGTTAGCTAGACGTTATAATCGGGAAGGAATTGAGGGATTAGGCGAACTGCTTGCAGCAGCGCTTGCGCTCCCGCCGACATAATAATCCTGGAGCCGAACCACTAGAGGATGAATTTCAAACAGCACAATTACTACAGGTTATCCAAGAACCAGCCCCTGATGGTGGATTATGGAATGGTAGAAAAGTAGCCGACTGGATGAGTGATTTGTTAGGGCGAAAAGTCTCACGCACGCGAGGTTGGGAGTATTTAAAAGCCATGGAATATCGTTTGAGAATTCCTCGTCCAGAGAATCGGCAAGCTGATTTAAAAGAACAAGAAAATTGGAAAAAAAACTGCCAAGTAAGTTAAAAAAAATTGAAGAAAAACATCCCAATTCAACAGTTGAGCTCTGGACTGAAGAGGAACACAGAATTGGTTTAAAGCCAATATACAGAAAGGTTTGGGTATCTTGGGAGGATGTTCCTACAGCTAAAATAAAGTGGGGTTATAAATGGGCTTGGCTTTACGGTTTCGTACATCCAGAATCAGGAAAAACATATTGGTGGCTACTACCAAAAGTCAATACCAAAATATTTAGTGAAGTTTTAAAAGATTTTGCCGAACATTTTAATTTAGGAAAAAATAAACGAGTTTTGTTAGTTTTAGATGGAGCTAGATGGCATACAAGTAAATCTTTGAAAATACCAGACGGAATAGATCTAGAATTTTTACCAGCATATTCTCCTGAATTACAACCAGCAGAAAGATTATGGCCACTAACTAACGAACCGATCGTCAATAAGTCTTTTGAAACTATAGAAGAGCTAGAAGAAGTTCTTCTCGAGCGCCTAAATGTTTTAATACAACAGCCTAAATTCATTAGTGGGTTAACTTGTTTTCATTGGTGGCCAAGAAACAATACTTGCAATAATTGATTAGCCGAACTTCATATCAGCTGTTGTTGATCGTAGATTGCAATCGCGGCTATATTAGCGAGTTCCTCAATAAACTGTTTCTCATTCTTAGAAAATTCATAATGTCGCCGGTAGTTAATAACCATGACTTCTTCGACATGTGTTTTTCTATATTTGCTCCTGAGAACGATGGCATAGGTAGACTTGATATCTTCATCGTTAGGGTTTAGAAAAGATAGATTTTGAGATATAGGATTTAGATCTATTAATACCTTATTTAGATATCTTGGTGAAGATTCATCATTGTCTCGCTCTGGAGGAGTTTTGATAAGTTCATCTAATTGCTCTGGAGGAGTTTTGATAAGTTCATCTAATTGCTCTGGAGGAGTTTTGATAAGTTCATCTAATTGCTCTGGAGGAGTTTTGATAAGTTCATCTAATTTTTGTTCAAATATTTGCTTTTCTTGTTTCAGTTTTCCAGCTATATCTGGTTCACAAGGAAATACTTCTTGAGCATTGTCAGTATCGATGTATTCGTAAATCATCACAATATCTGTTGCTAGAAGATTTAAGGTATTCCAAGCGATATAGTGTAATAGCTCCTTCTTATCTGAATTTCTGACAACAGAATCAATTCCTGTTTTCAACGCCAACAGTTGGCTATACTGCTTCTTGCTATTCTGAAAAGTTATGATTTTCTGGATAAGATTAAACCCTTTATCAAGATAATTATTAGTCCTCTTAAGTAGACTCTGATTAAGGTCGGTTTCATTCTTAAAATAGAGAGACAAGAGATACTGAACGTCTTGCTCATGAATTAGGGGGAAAACTGCCATTGTTTGAATTCCTAATTCAGATGCTTTCCCATTAGAACTATATGTTTTATGTTTATATTTTTTGTCGTTAATCACCTCTTTTCCCAGACCATTTTTTTTGAGTAAAAGCGGACAATTTCTGATATCAAACCTAGGAATAGACCCCGAAGAAAACTGGCAAGTATAAGGAATCTGATTTTCCTTTACTTTCAAGTAACTTTGCTTAATTTCCCCCCCCCCTCAATTTCGTGAATATAGGGATCTTGTATAGGCTTGATGTTAAAAAACAAACTACTTGCATCAGCCTTCAATTCTTTTTTAATAATATAAGCAAGATTTCCTAGTACAGAAGATGATAAGTGTGGATCAATTTTAAATGTTTCTTTCATCTTCTTACCAACAAATTTAATCAGCTCTTCTGCTTCTCGAGGCTCGATCGTGCTTGAACGATCCTTACGGCCAACTTCTACCGTGCCAACAACTTCAATCAATGTCTTATTTTCTTCAAGGTTTAGAGGAGATAAGTCAACTTCAATAATTTGATGCTGACTATTGTTCGTATGGACTTCACGGAATTGACAACCGTCAAACCAATTATCATTTGGCGTCCCATCTTCATTTTTAATTAGCAAAATAGGTGTGAAGATACGAACCATAGACTCATGACAAAACTGTTCATAAACCCCGCGATCGAATCGTTCATCATACCCTTTAATTATCTCAGTCCGACAAGTTTGGGCAATATCTGCTTGGATATCTCGTAAATATGGGTCTTTTGCTAAATAGTGTCTCGGCAGACCACCCCATTCTGCTCCAACTACTGTTTCGATAATATTTTGTTCCTGACGAATCAACTGTATAGAAGCAAAGTCAAATTTCAGTTCGTTCTCAATATCGTCACAAACGTTTCTAAGCTCATCATTAAGACTTAATGTCTTAGAAACAAGTTCTAATAATTTGTCAGCAAGTGTCTTAGTTTCGCTGTTCTCCGAATTGGAATTCATTTGTACACTCCTAAAAGCGATCGTTGCTGTGTGTAAACCTATAGGTACCTTGCCAAAAGGATCTTCTGTTGTCAATGTAGATGGAAGAGCGATCGTTTTTAAAGCTAGGAGGCAATATTGATAAATTTCTCTAAATTTAGACCAGTTAGACTTATTGGCGATTTGAGAGGGGCAAATTGGACCATATTGGTGATAGCGATCGCTCTGATTATATCCTCTCCAATTATTTTGATTTTTAGCAGCATCTTTTTCGATACCAGAGAGGTCTGGAGTCATTTAGCTACTACAGTTTTACCAGATTATATCTTTAACTCCCTGTCCTTAATGCTCGGAGTAGGTTTCGGAGTCTTAGTAATTGGAGTGGGAACCGCTTGGTTAGTTAGTGCGTGTAGCTTTCGGGGCAGTCGCCTATTTGAATGGATGCTAGTATTGCCTTTGGCTGCCCCTGCATATCTCCTAGCTTATACTTATACTAATATGCTGGACTTTTACGGTCCAGTGCAAACGTGGTTGCGACAGATATTTGGCTGGAGTAGCGCAACAGATTACTGGTTTCCCAACATTCGAGGTCTGGGAGGGGCGATCGTCATGTTAGCCCTAGTGCTTTATCCCTACGTTTATCTACTGGCGCGGGTGGCTTTCCTAGAACAGTCGGCTCGTACTTTAGAAGCTAGTCGCTCTCTTGGTTGTAGCCCTTGGCGAAGTTTTTTTATTATTGCTCTACCTTTAGCTAGACCCTCCATTTTGGCAGGTTTGGCTCTAGCAATAATGGAAACCCTTAACGACGTGGGTACAGTAGAGTATTTTGGAGTGACAACTTTCACTTTGGGAATATACCGTACTTGGCGGTTTATGAACGCAGCCGCTGCGGCGGCTCAATTAGCTGTTGTTTTGACCTTATTCGTACTGTTCCTAATCTGGCTAGAACGTTTATCCCGTCGCCAAGCTAAATATTATCAAACTGGCGGCACTTACCAGCAAGTAGCAAAGTATCAACTGGGCTGGTGGCGAGGTACCCTTGCTTTTTTTGCTTGTCTCGTTCCAGTTATCCTGGGGTTCTTTTTACCAGCAGGATATTTGCTACAGATGACGATCGCTAATGCCAAACAAACTTTACAAAATGATTTTTTTAGCTTGGCATTTAACAGTTTCACTCTGGCGGTTGTAACGGCGCTGATAACTGTGGCAATATCTTTAATAATGGCTTACGGACAGCGATTAAATCCCAACTTGGGAATGCGTTTATCAGTAAGTATTGCTTCAATAGGCTATGCTGTACCAGGTTCGGTAATTGCGATGGCAATACTTATTGCCGTTGCTAGGTTTAATATTCCGATCGCAGCCTTAGTTTTTGCTTTTGTAGTTCGCTTCCTTTCTGTTGCTTTTGGTGCAGTAGAATCAAGTCTAGGTAAAATCAAGCCCAGTCTCGACGATGCATCCCGCAGTCTCGGTCACAACTCTACAAGTACTATGCTCAAAGTTCACGCACCTCTAATGTGGGGGGGAATGTTGAGTGCTGGGATGCTGGTTTTTGTGGATGTAATGAAAGAACTTCCCGCTAGTTTTGCTATTCGTCCTTTGAATTTTAATACACTCGCAGTGCGAGTGTATCAATACGCTTCTGACGAAAGACTCATTGATGCTTCTGCACCAGCTCTTGCTATTGTTTTAGTGGGAATTATTCCGGTAATTTTATTGAGTTGGAAAATAACTCAATCCCGTCCAGATTCCAAGTCTTTTTAACAGTTATCAGTGACCAGTTATCAGTAATCAGTTGTGAGTGGGCTCGAAAGTCCCCTATCTCTACAGCTAGGATGTTTCTCTTGTGGTTTAAATCCATGAGGTAGAGCTGATAACTGATTTAACCACGATCGGGAATTCCCCTAACTGCGCTGTGCTTGTTAGGAAATGAACACGATCTAAATCACAATAACTAGCACTACTGCCTCATTTTATACCCTGACCTATATCAATGATTTTTATATAAAACTTAGTAAATATTAATACGTGTCCGAAAAAAATTTAATTCTATACCTGAGGGAGAGTAAGTAAGTAGATTTAGATAATTATAAATCTTATCTCTTAATTAAAGCAACCAAAGGTAACAAAATCGAGACACAGATTGGGAAAAAATATATAGACAAAAATCAGGATTGGTCAACTATGCAAAAAACAACATTATTGAAACCGATAAAAAAAGATCCACAAGCAAATTATCCATCTCCTGATCTCTCGTTCACAGGGGATTCTAGTTGTTCTTCAGAAGACTTAGAAGCAATTTATGACCCCGAGCAAACACAGTTTATTCTCAATTGTGAATACAGAGAAATTTATTTAGACTTAGAAAAAAAAGTTTATCATTCTCTCTCAAAAGCTAATAGCCAGACCAAAATTGATACTTGGGAAATAGACATACAAATAGCTCTAATTATACTATCTGAGTCTCCATTGTCTTGTAGGGAATCCGACTTTAATGAGGTTAAAAAAGTAATATCGAATAGCGATCAAATCATTGAATGGTTTTATTCATTACCCGAATCCGAGTCTCGTATCAAAGTTTCTGAGTATATTCTTCAAATTTATAATTGGGCTGAAAAGTTACACCAATGGCGCTCTGGGAAAATTTATTCTACCGAAACTATTACGTAAAACTGTTAGAAATTAAACTCTAAACACCAAGTTTTTCTCCGTCTTTAAATTGTTATTAAAGACAAAAAAAGAAAATATAAGGTCAATAATTTGTCAAGTAAATTAAGATGGATTTACGAAAATTCACCAAGTTCAATGCTTCTCTGTTCTATTTGTAAATTAATTTCATTACTAAAATTGTTGAAGCTAGTATTAATGTAGCTAGAACAAATGACTATTACCTGTTCGCAACTTTTAGAAAAGCATTCTCAGGCTTGGCTAGCTGCCACAGTTCACCCATTTTTGGAACAATGTAAGTCGGGAACGATTCAGCAGAAGCAATTTAACACCTGGTTGGTACAAGACTATCTATTTGTCGTTGAATTTACTCGGTTTGTAGCACGAGTTTTAACCAATGCCCCCACTCATCATTTTGATGTCATTTTAGGTGGCTTGGGCGCTCTTAAAGACGAACTAAATTGGTTTAAAGTCAAAGCAAGAGAGCGACAGCTAACCTTAGAAACGAACCTCCAAGATGCTTGCAGTCAATACTGTAAATATCTGGAAATATTAGCTGACATGCCTTATGCAGTGCAAATAACTGCTTTGTGGGCGATCGAACTAGCTTACAATCAGGGTTGGCAGCTACCAGGGGATATGCCAGAAACCTATGCAGAATTTGCCGATCGTTGGGGCAATCAAAATTTTACCGAATATGTAAAGCTTTTAGAACAACTTGCTGATGAAGCTATGTCAAGTGCTTCTCAAACAGTACAAACCCAAACCGAATCAGTTTTTTTAGAAATTACTAGGAAAGAAAGAGACTTTTGGGAAATGGCGATGATAGCAAAACTAGAATAAAAATATCCGTACTAAAAAATAATAAACAAACATCGCGATCGAATTATGTAGCTATACAAGACCTCCTACAAATTTGTTCGATCGACATTCAAGTAGCGATCGCATTTCTCTTTAAAAGGTAGGTATGTATAGATATTTTTGTGGTTAGAAGACAAGGTCATAGAATGTAAAATTACAATATTGAATAACCTGAATCAGCTCAACAGATGGTTTTAATCATCTGTGTCATCTTTCATTGCAATCTTATACCAATTCTCGAAAATAACGAGAGACTTAGGGAACAGGGAATAGGGAATAGGGAATAGGGAATAGGGAATAGGGAACAGAGGGATTTGAGCTTTTTTTATTAATAAAAACTATTTCTTATCTCTCTAGTTACTTTTGAGAAATGGTATTACTACAGATCTGAGCCCATCAAACCCGACATCCAAATGCGGACGATCGCGACCTTGCAAGAAGCAGTATATGGGGTCAGAGAATACAACCGTCTCGAAGGGCACGATCGCAGCGTTATCGCTGTTAGTTTCAGTCCCGATGGGAAACTAATAGCATCTGCAGGAGACGATCGAACGGTGAGAATTTGGCAGCGCAATGGTAAAGCGATCGCCACCTTTTCGTATTGTAGAGAAAGAGGCAATACTGCTCAAAACCCTCTCAGGACACGGCGATCGAGTTTGGAGCGTAAATTTCAGTCCTGACGGTAAGATGCTAGCTTCAGTGTCTGCAGACAAAACTATGACACATTAGCAAAGTCAATAGCCTCAGTTTCGATCGCGACGGGCAAATTTTAGCCTCTGGTAGTAGTGACGGAACAGTCAAAATCTGGAATCGTTTTAATGGCAAATTGCTCAAAACTTTGAAAGGACATAATGGTGCGGTTAGAAGTGTTAGTTTCTCTCCTGACGGTCAAATATTAGCTTCTGCCAGTGACGATCGTACAGTTATTTTATGGGATTTAAATTTAGAAAATTTAATTAAAAATGGTTGCTCGAAGATAAAAGATTATTTAGATAACAATAATACTGTAGATCGCAACGATCGCCATCTCTGTGACGATCGATATCTGTATCCCAATTAAGGGGAGATGGTGGAGTGTGGGGAGATGAGGGAGAGAGTCACAAACAAAGAACACATAATACTAGAGAATATCTAACTGCGGCACTGCCGAGGGGAGAAGACAGAAAGCTCCGTCGAAAACGAATTGAATTCCCAAAATAGAATTGACGTTATGAATGTGATGTAAATGTGTTTTTTTAGTTTCTAATATGAATTCGGTATAATCGGCTACATCGTCAAAACCTAAGCAATTTAAGGCAATTTCCAATGCGAACCAAATTAGAACTTGTAATAGTAAAGTTTGCCATTTAATTGCCATTTTCTTTTCTCCTGTCATCGACCAAATTAACATTTAATAAATCTGTGCTCTTATTAAGGCTCTTGATTTAATCTCCTCTTATCTCTAATTATTCATCTATTTCTTGAGGAATGCAGTATGAAAAAGTATGGAAAAGTATAGAAAAAAGTGGAAAAAAGTATATATAAGATAAAAGTTGACTCTGCAGCGATCGCCATCACATTAAATCAGTAATCAGTTATCAGCGAACAGTTGTGAATTCATTTGATTACTGAAATAGTTGTTATAAATTAAATACGCTTGAAAAGCGAGAACATTGCCAGAGGCGATCTGGCTAAAGATTCAATTTCAGTATAAGGTGCAGACCTTACTGAATGGAGAGTGGGAACTTTTGGAGAAGTCATGGAGCCAAAAAAGAAAATCGATTAATTTTGCTGATGAAATAAATGCACCGCTCCATAAAGTAATGGTAACTAATATCAAAATTAGTGAATTAGTTACTTGTTTTTTCATTTTTTTATCCTTTATCTTTTTGATTATTTGTTTTATATTTGGTCTGTTTTGAAGCTGGTTTGCTCTCCTTTTGCCTCTTATTATTCCTCTATTTATTGAGGTTGTAAGTGAGAAAAAGTATGATTTGGTATGGAAAAAAATGTAAAAATTCAGGTCAAAGCGATCGAAAACACAAATTGGCTGTGCCCCTTCGGGGGGAGTGGGGAGTAGGGAGTGGGGAGTAGTGAAAAGTTAGCCCCGAATAATGCTTGTGGGGAGGGCTTTAAACCCAACTTTTTGGTAAAATTAAATTTTGAACATAATCGCGATGCATTCCCCCCTCAGTACAGGCGGGGGTCAAGAAGCGTCTGCGAGAACCATATTACTGTGTTCAATCATCATAACCCTGTTCTTCAACATATTTTTTGAGTACATCTAATGATGCACCACCTGCTGATACAGCACTAAATCCACGCTTCCAGAACACGGGTTTCCAGTAGTAAGGCTTTAATTGTTGGGCATATCTACGTTTAATCTCGCGACTTGTGACCGTTTTCATGGTATTGCACAGAGTAGATATACAAGTTTTTGGTGCTAGATCGATTAATAAGTGGATGTGGTCATTAGTTCCTAAATCGGCTTTAGCTTCTTCCAAGATGCAATCATTTTTATTGCAGATTCCCCGACATAGTTCTTTTATATCTGCTTCTATATCTTCTGTGATAACAGGGTGACGATATTTTGTCACAAACACTATATGAATTTTGATACAGGAAACTGTGTGGGCGTGTGACCTCAGCCGACTTGTCATATTAAGAAGCATAGTATAAACTATGATTATGATAACAAAAAAATCCCCCAAAATTATTCGTACAGACAAGTGGCAACTCAATCCGAATGCCAAACAGAAAGTGTTGTTCGCACGAACGGTTGAGATTTATCGCCGCTATTCACGATATTTGGTGGGTATTGTTTTCACCCATTGGCCCAAATTAGCTAGTAAATCTAGCCAAGAAGTAATTCCTGCTGTCGAGCGGTTAATGCACCGCACTGCTAAAAATCCCTCGATTAAATACTCGCAAATCAATCGAGTCTTTCCTAAATTTCCCAGTTACTATCGCCGAGCCGCCATTGCCTTTGCAGTAGGTCAGGTAAGTAGTTTCATGACTCGTTATCGAGATTGGCAGTGCGGCAACTCTCGCCATAAAAGAACTGTTTTACCGCCCAAATTAAATGCCAATGCGGGTTGTTATCCAACTTTATACAAGGGTCAATGCTATCGCATCGATAACTTCAACTCCGTCCAAATTAAGTGCTTTAACGGCAAAGAATGGGTTTGGACAACAGTACAAATAGTGGGATTGAGAGATAGGCATGAAGTACCGAATAATAAAATGGTTTCACCCTCTCTGATCTTCAACAAGAATAGTTGTCACCTTTCAGTACCGTTTGAGTGTAAGCCAGATAATATCGAAGGGAACTCTAATGTTACTGCTGTCGATTTAGGCATAAATACAACAGCTACAATTACAGTCGTGAGTTTCGACGGCACTGTAATCCATCGTGAATTTATTCATCCTGGAAGAGACATAGACCGTCGGGACAAACGACTAAAATCTGTTTCTCTCAAAGCGAAAAAGACGATGGGTAAGGGCGGAAATCTTCATCGTGGTTTTTGCCGAGTTATCTATCGTAAATGTCGCAATATCAACAAGCAAATTTCTCATCTAGTTTCTAAGCGAATTGTACAAATAGCTTTCCGATATAATAGCGAGGCGATCGTATTTGAGAAGCTTTTTGGTTGGAAGCCAAAGGGTGGCAAAAAACGTTCGACCCTCAAACAGAGATTTCACGGTTGGCTTAAGTCTGCCATTGTTAATTTAACTGAAGAGAAATGGTCAGAATTGGGTGGGAAAACTGTTACTGTTATTGCGGCATATACCTCGAAGCTGGCTTACGATGGTTCGGGACTAGTTAAGCGAGATGCCAATAACTATGCTTTAGCTAAATTCTCTAACTCTCGCCGCTACAATGCCGACTTAAATGCCAGTCAAAATATAGCCGCTAGAGGTATTCTTAAGCTTACGCGCAGAAATGACCGTAAGGACTCTACCAGCAAATGTTCTGGTAAGTCGCCTAGAAGCTGGGCCTGTTTGTGCGATCTGTGGACACCTAAATCAGTCTCAGTTTAGCATTGACACCCCCACTTCTCCAAAGTGGGGAGAGCTTCATGGGTAAGTTTGCTCTTAACTAAGAAAGTGCTTATTTCGTCACCTTTGGCAGTAGAGCTGATTTGATGTCTAATTACCACTATTCCCGACGCTCCTTCATCAAGCAACTAAGTTGGTCAGCAGTAGGTTTTCTCACCGCTTGTAACCTTACAAGTACAAAAGATAGCCAAGCAGTAAGGGTTGGGGCGATGTATCTTTTAACTGGGGGCTTTGCTACCTATGGGGAATTTGCCCGTGATGGTATTAATCTCGCTAAAGAAGAAATTAACGCTGCTGGCGGGATTAATAAGCGACCAGTTGAGGTCATCTTTGAACACGAAGGCGAACCAGTACAAACGGCTCGAAGGTTGGTATTGCAGGAAAATGTAGATTTTTTATTAGGAATTGATAGCTCTGGGAATGCAGAAGCGCTGGTACCGACTATTCCTGAGTTAAAACGAGTATTGATGGTAACTCATGCAGCCAGTCCCAAAGTAACAGGACATTTGTGCAATAAATACGTGTTTCGTTGCAGCGTAAACGGACCCCAAAACTCGACCGCAGGAGCTGAAATTGCGGCAAAAGAAGCTTATAAAAAATGGACGACCATAGGACCAGATTATGCCTTTGGTCGCCAAAGCTGGGAATTCTTTCAAAAAGCCCTTCAAGAAAGAAAAGAAGGAGTCGAGTTTCTCAAAAAAACAGCTTTTTCTAAGCTAGGAGCCCAAGATTACAACAGTTTTATCACTAATTTACAGAATTCCGGTGCTGATGCCATTTGGTGCAGTCTTTGGGGCAACGATTTGGTGAATTTTATTCGTCAGGCAAACGACTTAGGCTTATTCGCTCAATTTCCAGTTTATATGGAATTAGGCGCAGCGATGGAAGTTTTGACAGCGTTAGGGGAGCAGATGCCCACAGGACAATGGGTGGGGACGCGCTACTGGTGGCAAACACCAGATACACAGATAAATCGCAGCTTTGTGGAGAAGTTTCGCCAGCGTTACAATAATTACCCCAGTTACAACGCCCAGAATGCTTATGTCGGCTTGCATTTACTGGCTGCTGCTGCTAATGATGCCGGAACGACTGATACTGAAGCTGTAATCAAAGCTTTAGAGGGTCGCGAATACGAAGCACCGATGGGAAAACTGAGATTACGAGCCCAAGATCGCCAAGCGATCGTCGATGTTACCTGGGGCAAAACAGTTGCTAGTAAGGATTACGATTTTCGAGTATTAGAACCGATCGAAGTAATTAAGGGCGAGTCAGTGACGAGACCGCTCTCACTAACAGGTTGTCAAATGGCGTAAACTACTCTACTTTACCTAGTTAATTTAATCTACTTGTTGGGAATACTTTTATTAGAAAGATAAAGAGCGAGTCGATCGAGCATTAATCAAAAATAATAAATATGCCTGAATCCAACATAGTCGAAATCCGTCCAGACTATCAATTTTTGCTGCTAGTTAATATTGTATGTGCAGACGGTCAGCTTCATTCTGAAGAATTAAAATATCTCGAAAAGTTAGCACAGAAATATGAAATCGAACAGTTAACCAGAGATGAGATGAACAAAACGATCGCTTGCGACGATAATCGTCTCTGTATTAAAGATTTAGCCGATCGAATAGATACAGCCGATCGAGAAGAAACTATGCGTCAGATGATTATTTTAGCTCATTCTGACGGTTTTTTTGCTGCATCCGAGCGAGAAACGATTAATAATATCGGAAAAATTTGGAATTGGTCGCCAAATAAAATTGATGAGATAATTAAACAAGTAGAAATTAAACAAATAGAAACTACTGTTTCTAATAGTAATCAATATCATTCGCCAGACTTATCTTTTTCAGCAAATCTACTTAATAATGCTAAGAAATTTACTTTTTCTCGCTCCTTAGTTGAAAAAGCTGCAAACTTTGCACCTGAAACTATTGGAAATACAATCGAGAGATTAGAAAAAGAAATTTTATTATCAGGACCAGAATATCAAGAAGCGATCGAAAAATGTTCGACAATTGCTGAAGAAGATTATGAGTATGTAGAATTAGCTTTAAATAAAGCGCGATCGACTTTGAGCGATTTGGCAAATAATTTACAACAAGCGATCGAAAAAATAGATCGTAGAAGCAGCAAAAAAGGTAAAAATAACACCGCGAAAGAAGTTGCTAAACAATTAGAAAGTAGCAGAAAAGATCTGGACGTTCAAATTGTTAAAGATATCGAGCAAGTTGAAGATTCGCTTAATGCTAAAAAACGAGCAATTAAGTATTTTACCGTGTCTTTTATGGGTAAAACTAAAGCAGGTAAAAGCACCCTTCACGCTGTTATTACTCAAGATGGTTGGGAAGCTATTGGAGTTGGTAAACAGCGCACGACTCGCTTAAATCGAGTTTATCAGTGGAAGAATATTCGCATTGTTGACACTCCTGGTATTAGCGCACCTGGAGGTAAAAGCGATCGAGAAATAGCTGAGAGTATTATTGAAGAATCTGATGTTATTTGTTATGTAGTTACTAGCGACAGCATTCAAGAAACAGAATTTCAATTTTTGAAGTTATTAAAAGAGAAAACAAAACCGCTAATTATTCTGCTGAATATCAAGAAAAACTTGCGAGACTCTCGAAGATTAGAGCATTTTTTAAAACAGCCAGATAAGTTATTTGCTAAAGAAGGTAAAAGCGGGATTCAAGGACATCTCGATCGCATTCGTCGCTACGCTAAAGAATATTATCCTAATGACTATTTTGATGTGGTTCCAGTAATGCTTTTAGCCGCACAACTTTCTAGCGAACCAGAACACAAAAAGCACAAAAACAAGCTATATAAAGCTAGTAGAATTCAAGATTTTCTCGATTCAATTCGCGAATCAATAATTAAACACGGATCTATCAGGCGATCGCAGACTTTTCTCGGTTCTACAGTTGGCAATATTCAAAATTTTGATAACTGGATAACTGAACAATTAACGACTTATCAAAGTTTGTCAAATACTCTGAAAAATAAACGTCACAAAGTCAACAGAGAAATCGAACAAGCTAAAGAAGATATTTTGGACTATTTAGAACAAGAAATAGAAGATATCTTTCGAGATGCTTCTAAGAACATTCAACCTTTTGCCGAATACTATTGGGATGAAAACGAAAGCTTATTAAACTATGCTTGGAAGCGAAAACTTAATGATATTAAATTTGAATCTCGTTTAGAAAGTGCTTTTCAAGAATCTGCACGTAAATTTGAGACGGAGGCACAAGAAATTCTCGAAGAAGTAGGAAAAGAATTACAGCTAATTTCTCAATTAAAGGCTGGTAGGTTTAGCTTTGAACAACAAGATACAACTAGTTTTAGAAATTTTATGCGCATAGGTGGAGGTGTATTAACACTAGCAGGTTTTGCTATAGGTTTTGTTATTCCACCTTTGGGAATATTTATGGGAATAGTTGGCGGTTTAATGAGTTTCTTTGGTGGTCTTTTTGAGTCTAGAAATGAAAAACGTCGCAAAGCAGTAAAACAAATTTCCAAGTCTTTATCCAAGCAACTAAAAGAACAAAAAGAAAAGGTACTAAAACAAGCCAATACAGATTTTCGCAAACACTGTTCTGATTTTGCAAATAATATCCATAATTACTTCGATGAATTGGTTGAAGGATTGGATGCGATCGCCACACAATTAGAAACAGCAAAAGGTAAATTACAGGACACAATAAATTATCTTAACTGCGGTTATGCTAAGCGAATTATCGATTGGTCTTTGGAAAAATACGAACCTTTAAATGTCAAAAATGTCAAAGAAATTATTGCTAAAGTCGAAAGAGAGTTCGGACACCACATGAAAATTTATACTAAGTCCGAACTAGATTTTAAAATATCTGAAGAGCAAATAAAACAAATTCTGCAAGAAGATATTTCCATTCAAACCACTCCCTATGAAAGCTTCAAAGCTGCTGAATAATAAATTTACAAAATCTATAGAGAGGTCATCAAAAATGAGTCAAGATCGATCTAATTTCGACGCTGCTTTAATAGCCGAATCGATGCTAAAGATTATTGCGACGGAGTTGATGAAGACGATGACTTTCTTTTAGAAATTAGTCGTTTTAATACCTTTACCAATGAATTAAATAACTTTGTCAAACGTCGGGGAAGTTTAGCACGTTTTGACACTCCACTCAGAATAGCATTAAGTCATGTCGAAGAAGCGCAAATACATTTTATCCGCAACTCTCAAGAAGATGCAGCATTTTTTGAAATTCTCAATCAATTCTCTCGCAAATTAAAAAATCAGCGCGATCGTCTCGCAACTAAAATCAATACTGTTGCTTTAAAAATGTCTTCAGCAATTAATAGAGAAGGAATAACTCTTGCTAATGCTGTAGGAAGCAAAGATTTTGAGGCAATAAATAAAAGAGTTGAAAATAATGTTAGACAACATTACGAAAAAGCAGGAGAACAGATTCAAAATATCTTTGTTAAAGCATTAGAAAATATTCAATCTGAAATTGAACAAGTGCTAAAAGGAGATTTAGTACAAAGTTTTATTGCTTGTCTGGAGAATAAAGAAAATGTATCCGCAAGAAATGTAGAATTCAAAGATTTAGAACGTTTAAAAGCACAAGTCAATAATATTAAAAACATTGCCGAAACAATAACCAATAGTATCCAAAAATTGGCAGAAACTGGAACAAAACAAGCAGCAGCACAAGGTTTTTATAGTGCTACAGATGTAGCTGGAAGCAATTTACATCACATTGTTTATGGTGTCGGTAAATTTTTCGGTCACAATTTTCAACCTTGGGGCGCAGTTGGTATTGCTAAAGAAATCGGTAATTTTGCTATATTATTAGCCCCGATTTTAACTGCTTGGACATTATTCAATCAACTCGAAACAATGGAAGAAGAAGCAAAAATGGAACAAGAAATGGCTGATGCGCGACGAGACATTACTAGTAAATTTCAAGCAGTAGCTAAAGAACTAGAAACTCAAATTCTTCAAAACAGACGAGAATTTGAAACACAAATATATGGAGAAATAGAAAAGCAAATTTCACGAGATCGCCGAGAGCAAGAAGAAGCGATCGCCAATAAAGATGCTTCCACGAAACAAATAGCAGATATTCGTAAGGAGTTTGAATCGATCCTTTCTTTAATTTCTCCTCAAAATTAAACTCGCAACGCATCGGGAGGCTGCGCGAGTATCCTGCCTCGCGCAAAAGCAAGCGTGACAACTGCATTGTTTTAAACCGCTTTCGTTTTATAGTTGCAGTAACCTCCTGCGAATTACGATAGTAAACTCATGTCAGTTGCTACCTTTGTTGTCTTATTTCTTAACGGCTTAGCCAACGGAATGTTGCTGTTTTCGATCGCCGCTGGTTTGACCCTTATTTTTGGCGTTATGGGAGTACTTAACTTCGCTCACGGTAGTTTATATATGCTGGGTGCTTACCTAACATATTGGATCGTAGTACAAGGGCAGCTAAACTTCTGGGTAGCGCTGCTAGTAGCGCCCTTAATTGTTGCTCTTGTTGGTGGTGCTATTGAAATCTTCTGTTTGCGTCGTATTTACGGGCAAGACGTTAGTTTCCAACTGCTACTGACTTTTGCCTTTGTGCTGCTAATTGAGGACATAGTTCGCCTTTTATGGGGTAGTGCGCCTCTGACTATTCCTCAGACTCAATTTGGGGGAACAGTACAGCTATTAGGTCGCACCTATCCAGCTTACAATCTGCTAATTATCTCGATCGCACCAATAGTAGCAATTGGGCTGTGGGCTTTGTTGAAATGGACTCGCTGGGGTAAGCTAATGCGGGCGGCAGCTCAAGATAGAATTATGGCTGGGGCATTGGGGATTAATGTACCTCGTCTATTTACGATGGTGTTTGTGTTAGGGACTTGGTTGGGGGGAGTAGGAGGAGTGCTGGCAGCTCCCCTACGCACCATTAGTCCGGCAATGGGAGACAATGTAATTATTGAGAGCTTTATCGTGGCAGTAATTGGGGGATTGGGAAATTTGCCTGGTTCTCTAATAGGGGCGTTGATTATCGGACAGTTGAATTCTTTTGGGATTTCGATCGCGCAGAGGGCTCAGGTAGCATTTCCGTTTATTTTAATGGCGATCGCTCTGTTGTTTCGACCCCAAGGTTTTTTTGGCAAGGTGCGGCGATGAAAGGGAGATGGGGAAGTGTGGGGAGTGTGGGAGAAAAATATATAGCCTGGTTTAGCGTACCCCATAATTGAAGAATTTGGTATGAGAAATAGAAATTAGCAAATTGTTGTTATGAGAAATCGGATCGAGTCGATCGCCTCGATAATAGGTCTGGCGATACTATTCTTGTTACCCCTACTGTTTTCACCGTTTAATCTGGTGTTGCTAACCGAGATTTTATTGATGGGGTTGTTTGCCCTCAGCTTCAATCTGCTATTTGGTTATACTGGTTTGCTCAGTTTTGGTCATGCTGCCTATTTCGCCACTGGCGCTTATGTTTGTGCTTATTTAATTAAAATCTCTATCCCTTTTATTTTGGCTGTACCTGCAGGTGTAATAGGGGCGTTAGTAGTGGCGGCAGTACTGGGCTATTTTAGCGTGCGCTTAGATGAAATTTACTTTGCCATGCTCACCCTTGCTTTTGGCATGATGGTGTTTACCATTGTTTTCCAGTGGCGGGAAGTAACTGGGGGTAGTGATGGAATCACCGCCGTAAGCCCTACTGATTTAGGCATCCCTGGGTTAGTTGTCAAAATTGATGGTTTTGCTAATTACTACTATCTTTGTCTGGTAGTTTTTCTCGTAGCTGCCTACTGCCTCTGGCGCATCGTCCGCAGTCCTTTTGGAGAATTGCTCCAAGCGAGTCGAGAAAATGCAGATCGCTTAATATTTATAGGAATAGATCTTCGTCGCCTGCGCTGGACAGCCTTTACTATTGCAGGTCTTTTTGCTGGGTTGGCTGGCGCGCTCTGGGCACCTTTTCAACGAGTAGCAAATCCCGAAATGGCTCATTGGACGTTTAGTGCCGTGCCAGTGTTAATGACAATTTTGGGGGGCGCTCGCAGCTTTGCTGGTCCTCTTATTGGTGCGACTGTCTTCCTTTTATTGGAACACGTCATTCAGTCGAATCAACGGTATTTCTGGCAATGGTTGGCGAGTTGGCCGATTTTTCCTCCTAGTTTAGCCGAGCGTCAACTGGATTTGTGGAATTTCTTTCTAGGTTTGTTGTTGATTCCTCTGATTATAGGTTTCCGAGGCGGTCTGATAGCATATATTGACAAAACGATCGCCATGTTTAACAAGCAGCTAAAGGAGAGAGGCAAGTGAGGCAAGGGTTATGGCAGCAGAAATAATACTTCAAGTTACCAATCTGGTTAAAGACTTTAGCGGGATTCGTGCTGTCAATAACGTTAGTTTTACCCTCTCAACTGGTACTATTACCGCCGTTATCGGGCCTAACGGTGCTGGCAAAACTACTCTTTATCAGCTCATCAGCGGACAAATCCTCCCCACATCTGGCAGTGTTAAGCTGAAGGGAAAGGAAATTACAGGTTTAGCGCCCCATAAAATTGTCAAAGCGGGTATTGGTCGCAGTTTCCAAATTACTAGCGTTTTCCCAGGGCTGACCGCGCGACAAAACGTGCGTGCTGCACTCATTAGCAGGATTGGGGCACAATTCGATTGGTGGCATTGTGTAGAAAGCGATCGCCCCCTCAATATAGCCGTCGATAAAATCCTGGCACTGGTTGGCATTCAACATCTAGCTTCAACGGCAGTTCAGATCCTCAGTCACGGCGATCGGGCCCTAGTGGAAATAGCGATTGTACTTGCCTGTAAACCGCGCTTGATACTTCTAGACGAGCCCACTGCTGGCATGAGTCGAGAAGAGACCGGCAATATGGTGCAACTAATTCGCCACTTACAACAGAAAACTGGATGCACTTTTTTAATTACCGAGCACGATATGGAAGTAGTTTTTAACCTAGCCGAGAATATAATTGTGATGTGTCAGGGTAAAATTCTGGCTATGGGTCGATCGGATGAGATCCGCACCAACCCAGATGTTCGCCACGCTTACTTGGGAACAATTTCTACTTGAAAAATCCTTTACTCAAAGTCGATGATATCCATACCTACTACGGTGACAGCCATATCCTTCAAGGAGTCAGCTTGGAAGCTTATTCTGGAGAAGTAGTCGTGCTTGTCGGCAGGCAAGGTGCGGGAAAAACAACAGCACTACTCAGTATAATGGGCATTCAACCACCCAGACGAGGTAGCATTTTATTCAACAGAGAAGAAATTGTCGGTTTGCCAAGCTGGGAAATTGCTCGCCGAGGTATTGGTTTGGTACCAGAAAATCGCCGCGTATTTCCAGATCTGACTGTTGAGGAAAATCTGGAAGTAGGAATTAAATCTCAACGATCGGGCTATACTTTGAAAGAAGCTTACACAGATTTTCCCGAACTGGTAAATCTTCGCGATCGACTGGCGCGCAATCTCTCTGGCGGACAGCAACAAATGCTAACTATTGCCCGCACCCTGATGGGAAGTCCTCAACTGCTATTGATGGACGAACCTACTGAGGGACTGGCACCATTGTTATTGCAGCGCATAGGAGAGGTAATTGAGCGATCGGTCAGTCGAGGTCAAACCCTTTTAATTACCGGTCAAAATATTACTTTTGCCCTGGATTTTTCCCATCGAGTTTACATACTCGATACTGGAAAAGTTAAGTGGTTTGGAGATATGAAACAGTTGAGAGAACAATCCAAAATTCTAGAACGCTACTTAGCACTTTGAATATTCATACCAATTCTCAAAAATAGCTAAATATATAGGAATTTTTATTATTATTAACAATAATTTTCTATATAATCCTATATCAACGTGAGTTCGACGAGACCGATCCAATTTGTATCGGGATGCAGGTTTTGATAATATGGCAAAAGCGATCGCGAGAATGTCAGTACGATTGAGATCGTCTCAAGGAGATCTTTAGAATGAAATAGCCCTGATTATTTAATTGTATTTTTTAATTGCACTTTCATGCCAGTTTTTCAGTAATAGATCCGAGAGAATAGTTAAACTGACAAAGATAATAACTCCAGAAAGAGTAGTTAGAAACAACGCAGCGAACATCCTAGGAATTTCTAGATTATAACTAGACATGAGAATTTGATAAGCAATACCAGATTGGCTTCCTCCAGTACCGGCAACAAATTCTGCTACTACCGCACCAATTAAGGCTAAACCACCACTAATTCTTAAACCGCCTAAAAAATAAGGTAAAGCGCTGGGTAAACGCAAATAGATTAGTTTTTGCCAGGGAGAAGCTTTATAGAGTTGGAAAAGATTGTTAAGATTAGCCTCGACGCTATTAAGTCCTAAAGTAGTGTTAGAAACAATAGGGAAGAAAGCAACAATCGAGGCACAAACAACTAAAGCGGCAAAAATGTTATTTTTGAACCAGAGAATAATTAGAGGTGCGATGGCGACAATTGGGGTAGTCTGTAAAATTACTGCATAGGGAAAGAAACTGCGTTCAATCCACTTACTTTGAGCGAACAAAATGGCAACTAATAATCCAGAGAATGTCGCCGTCATCAAAGCCATTAGGGTAATTTGCAAAGTAATTAGCAAGGAAGGAAAAAGGTTATGCCATTCCTCAATCAAGGTTTGAAATACTAATAATGGTCCTGGTAAAATATAAGGTGGTAAATTCATTAACCGAACCAAAATTTCCCAGATTAGTAAAGCGAAAATACCTATTATTATAGGGGCAATAACATCAGCAGAAAATATTTTTTTCACTAAGCCACAATAAAAAATTAAGGTTTGAGAGTTCTTTTGGGTTCAAAGGGAGTCGGGTTTATTGCTTCTTGCAAATGAGCCCAAATTTCTCGGCAATATTCATTACATAAGTGAGAAGTGCGAAAATATTCACTACGAGGTAGTGGTGCTTCAATAGGAATATCTGCCACTACACGACCTGGAGGTGCTCCTATCACCACGACCCGATTAGACAGATATACTGCTTCGGAGATATTGTGGGTAACAAACAGCACCGTCCAGCCCTGTTGCTGCCAAAGTGTTAGTAAATCCCGATTAAGCTTACTGCGAGTTATTTCATCTAAAGCGCCAAAGGGTTCGTCCATGAGCATAATACTCGGTTGAGTTACCAATGCTCTCGCGAGGGACACCCGCATTTTCATACCCCCAGAAAGTTGTCGAGGATAGACCTTTTCAAACCCATTTAACCCGACTAGATGAATTGCTTCAGCACATCTGAGGCGGCCTTGACTTTGAGGCACTCCAGATAATTTTAAAGGCAAACCAACATTATCGACCACTTTAGCCCACGGCATCAATACTGGCTCTTGAAAAACAAAAGCTAATTTCTGTGCTAAGTACTTTTTACCCCATTTAATTTCTCCCGAACTAATCTTTTCCAGTCCAGCTATAGTGCGTAGCAAAGTACTTTTACCGCATCCAGAAGCTCCAACTAAACTGACAAAGTCTCCCTCACCAACAGTCAAATTTATATTTTGCAAAGCCACTGTCCCGTTAGCATAAACTTTGCTAAGATTTTTGAGAGTCAAAGCCAAATTATCTCTGGTATTATTTTTGTTATTATTTATTTTCACTTCTGATTTTTATTGATAAATTTTAAAGTAAATGCTTTTTTGTAATCGGTGTTTGCTTTAAATACTCCAGCTTTTACTTGCTCCTCAAAAAATGACCGCCAGCGTGACTCTGTCATGTCACCAATAACCGTATCGCCAGAGGTAAGGAGTCCATATTCTCGTATTTTTTCTAGACTATATGTCAGTTGTTCGTCAGTCATCTCTGGATTGTCTTTTTTAATTAGTTTATTTCCTGGTTCGGGATTTTCTAAATAACTGTACCATCCTTTTATTGAAGCATCCACAAACCGCCGAACCAAATCTGGTTTTTCATTCACTAATTGTTGACGAGTTTCAATAGTATTAGCATAAGGATTGTAACCGTAATCTGCTAATAAAAAAACGACAGGTTTAAATCCTCCCTTTTGCTCAACTTTGAGGGGTTCTGAAGAAAGATAACCTTGCTGTGCCGATTCTTTATCAGTGATGAAGGGAGCAACGTTAAAGTTATAAGGACGTTTTTGAGCGTCGCTAAAGCCATATTTAGCCTTCAGAAAGGGCCAAAAAGTAGTATTGGCAGCAGCGGAAATGTAAATAGATTTTCCTTTAAGGTCTTCGATAGATTTAACCCCGACACCAGGATGGGCAATTAGCACCTGGGGATCTTTTTGAAAGATAGCAGCAACAGTAATTTTAGGAATTCCTGCTTCTACTGCTTTGATAGCGTCAGCACCAAACCCCATAAAAAAGTCTACTACCCCACCCATTAAAAGTTGAGTTCCATTGACTTGAGGACCACCCATTTTGATAGTAACATCGAGTCCACTTTTTTGATAAATTCCTGTCGCTACCGCCTGATAGAAACCCCCATGTTCTGCTTGTGCATACCAGTTAGTGCCAAAGACTACTTCCTCGAGAGTGTCATTAGTACCCTCGGATTGATTTGGAGTGTTGTTATTACAAGAAGTAAGTAAATGAGTCGCAAAAGAGATGGAACAATATTGTATAAACTGACGACGATTAATTCTATTCATGAGACTTCGACTCTGTTGGCGAAAGCAATCAGTTTGTGGTCGCTCGCACTACATCAAAAATAACTGCAAAGACTTCAAGTAAAGAAGCAAGTAAAGACGAAAAAAGTTTCCGATCGGACTACGACTTAAGTGAACGTACTATCAAACGAGAACGAAACTCACTTAATACAGAAAAGTCAAACCCAGCATTAGTCAATTCTAAACCTAAAGCATATTTCCAATCAATACGACTACAGACTGAATCAGCAGTTTGTCGATCGGTTAATCCTTCGACAAACTGCATAATCATAATTGATGCTAGAGGGGTTGGGGCTAATACCAAATTCCTAAATGATTGCTACATATCCTCTTCTCGATCGCTGCTAGAGCGGTGATTGAGCAATTACGTAATTTTTGATACGAATTTAGATGCGTTTGCCCTGCTTTGTTAAAAAAAGTCAAAGATATTGTTTCGGTACGAAAAAAATTAGTTAATAAAGTAGTTGTTTGACAGTGGTATTGATATAAATTTAAAAAGAGGTTGAGTTATTGTTTAAAAAAGTTAGCAAAAAACATTTTATTTTTTTATTATCTGTAAGTTTAATTTTATCTATTAGTAGAGAAAATGTGCTAGCAAAATTCACAAACTGCGATCCAAATGATTTTGCTACTAATTACGTTCGTAATTATAAGCGGGGGCAAGTTCTTTCCAGAGAATTAAGTGACACTCAAAAACTCGATCGTATCGAGCACGCACAATGCCAACAAGCCGAAGCGATCGAACTTTTAGAGACAAATCTCGGCAATAAAATCGGCTACAAAGTAGCACTAACTAATAAAAAAGCGCAAGAACAAATGGGTGTAAATAGCCCTCTTGTCGGGGTTTTATTAGAAAAAATGCTTTTACCAGATGGTTCTATTATTCCGATAAATTCCGGGGCGAGATTAATTTACGAAATCGATTTTCTAGTAAAAATTAAGAGTGAAGACATTAATGACGCTAAAACAATTACAGATGTAGCGCGCAATATAGAAGCAATATATCCTTTTATAGAAGTTCCAGACTTAATATTATCTCCAGACGTTTCCTTGACACCAGAGATACTAACAGCCATAAATGTAGGTGCGAAATGGGGAGTTGTGGGGAAACCAATTCCAGCACGATCGGATCGAGAATTTTTACAAGCTCTTGCCAATATGAGAGTAACTATGTACGACGAATCGGGGGAATTACTAACAGAAGCAAGAGGAAAAGATATCTTAGGACACCCTTTTAATTCTGTATTATTTTTAATTGAAGAATTAGATCGAAGAGGAGAAAAATTGCGATCGCAAGATGTAGTAAGTCTGGGGACATTTGGACGCTTTCACGTTGCTAAATCTGGAAAAAGTGCGATCGCAGTTTATCAAGGTATCGCTCCTCAACCCGCTACAGTTTTGGTTAAATTTAAATAGTTGTTAGTTGTTGGCTGTTGGCTGTTGGCTGTTTGTTGTTTTCATCCTACTTGCTACTCCCCATCTCCCCAATATTAAAAGTTTTGTTTTCCCAAGTAAAACGAAACTCTCGAACAATTTCCAAGAGATTATTTGCGATTTTCTCAGCTTCTTCGAGGGGACAATTATAAAGTATCAGTCCAAATTCATCGCCGCCTAAACGGGCTAAAATATCGCTAGAACGAATTCTTTGTTTTAACCTGCGAGCGGGAAGTCTCCTAATAAGCGGAGCGCAATTAGGAGATGAGAGCGAGTCCAAATATGAGTTTATAGACTACTAATTTAGTGTTAGAATTAGATTATGACTCTAACACTAAACTACTGTTATCAAATTTATCCCGACGCTGACCAAGAAAAAACTATGCTCTTGTGGCTGGAAACTTGCCGACGACTATATAATCGTTGTCTGCGAGAGGTAAAAGATTGGTATAACAGCAAAAAGTGTTTGATAGATCGATGCTCTATAAAACAAGAGTACATAATTCCCGTAAACCAACCATTTCCTGGTTACTACAATCAGCAGAATGCATTACCTAAACTAAAGAAATACGATCCGTATCTTAAAGCAGCTCAATCTCAGATATTACAAACTACAGTCAGGAGATTACATGAAGCAATAGACTTCTTTAGACAAAGAGGTTATGGATTTCCTAGATATAAAAAGTATGGCTCAATGCGTTCGATGCTGTTTCCACAATTCAAAAGTAATCCTATCACTGATTGGCAAATCCAAATTCCCAAGATAGGTAGAATGCCGATTAATTTACATCGACCTATACCAGAGGGATTTCTTGTCAAACAGGTAAGAGTGCTAACAAAAGCAGGAAAATGGTACGCAGTTGTTTGTATTCAATCGGACATAGATATTCCTCAGCCTATGCCTTGGGGTCATGCAAAAGGCATAGATTTAGGGTTGGAGTCATTTCTAACTACTTCAGACCGAGAGTATATCCCTAGACCAAAGTTTTTCCAAGAATTACAAAGGAAGCTTGAATTGCTCCAACGTAAATTATCTAGAAAACAAAAAAGGTCTAGAAATAGAGATAAAGCTAGGTTGAAAGTGGCTAGAATTCACAGCTTAATTTACGATCCCCGCAAGAATTTCCATTATCAAACTGCTCATAAAATCTGTAAAGATTCTGGCATGATTTTTGTAGAAGATCTCAATCTTGTAGCAATGAATCGAGGGATGTTAAGAAAACATACCTTAGATGCGGCTGCTTGGTGCGCGTTCCAGCTCGAATTCGATTCGAGCTGGGTCGCATCCGCTTTTGGAGCTTTTCTCTCCATACTAGAGAATGTCTGTTTCAAGCAAGGAGTTTATTTTGCCAAGGTTGATGCCAGAGGGACTTCTCAAACTTGCCCTAGTTGTGGCACTCACACAGGTAAAAAAGAACTTCGAGAGCGTTTGCATAAATGTGTTACTTGCGGGTACGAAACACATCGCGACCATGCCGCAGCAGAAGTTATTCGACAACGCGGCATTGCAGCCCTCGGACTGAGGGACAAGGAAAACGCCTGTGAAGAGGAAGCGACGGGGATTGATAGCAATATCAGTCTAGTTGGCACTCGCAGCAGCAGGAAAGCCAAATTGCGAGGTTTGGAAGCTCCGTTCAAGCGTTAGCGCAGGTCGGAGAGGATGTCACTAAAGTGCTTAATTGAATGAGTAGCTCGTCTCCAGCAATGTGACCGCAAGTATCGTTGACCACCTTAAACTGGTCTAAGTCTAAGTAGCACAGTGTATTTTCTGTCTGAGTTTTTTTGGCGGTTACGATCGCTTCTTTCAAGCGCTGCTCGAATTCCCTTCGATTAAATAATTTCGTCAGAGGATCGTGAATTGCTTGCCAAGATAATTGACGGGATAAACTGCGAAATTCAGTAATATCGTGAAAAACTAGCACCGTACCAATTAAGTTCCCCTGGCGATCGTGAATTGGTGCTGCTGAGTCCATAATTGAATATTCAGTCCCGTCACGAGCAATTAGTAGGGTGTAATTATCTAAATTAACAACTCTATTCTCTTGTAAAACTTTTTCGACTGGACTGGGAATTGGTTCTCCTGTAGATTCATTAATAATGCAAAATACTTCTGATATTGGCTTTCCTATAGCTAGTTCAGCTTTCCAGCCAGTTAGGCTTTCTGCTATCTGATTCAAATTTGCGATTTGACCGACAGTATCGGTGGTAATTACTCCATCGCCAATGGACTGTAAAGTTACTTGAGCGAGTTCTTTTTCTTCTTGTAATTGTTGTGTTTGTTCGTCTAGTTGAGATTGCAAAGTTTCGATCACTTCAAATAGTTCTCTTGGATCGAGAACTTTCAACATATTAGACTGATTGATAATTCCTTGTAACTCTCCTCGTTTTCCAACAATAACTAGTCTTCGCACTCGCAGTTTTTCCATTTGTTGGCGTACTTCCATCAAAGAGTCTTTTATTTTCATGCAGACTAGAGGACTGCTCATCACAGTTTCTGCAGTTGTGTTGATTAAATCTAGGTTTAAGATTTGAAATTGGACGATATCTCTTTCGGTAACAATGCCGACAGGAATCGATAGTTGAGATTCAGACTTATTTGTTAATTCAGTATTATTTTCTGACTGTTTATTCTCAACAATTACGACACAACTATCATTGTTAGATGCCATCAATTGAGACAAACTTAAGATATTTGCTGTTTTCGGTGCTTGAAGAACTTTTCTGGTCATGGCTTCTTCTACGCAGCGAAATTTAATACCAATTCTCGAAAATAACGAGAGACTTAGGGAACAGGGAATAGGGAATAGGGAATAGGGAATAGGGAACAGAGGGATTTGAGCTTTTTTTATTAATAAAAACTATTTCTTATCTCTCTAGTTACTTTTGAGAAAT
>JASJDA010000140.1 GCA_030065755.1 Prochloraceae cyanobacterium
TTTTTCCTTCCTTTGTGGGGATTAGAGGAATAGCTAAAGCAGCTAATAGAGGAAAAATTACTATGGTTGTGAGCCAAGGAAATTGGGTACTAAACATGACAAATATATAAATTTAGTAGTGAGCGATAAGTTAACTTAGAGTTAACTTTTGTATCCATCTGTAAATAAATGTTAAAGGCTGAAAATGACAAAGTAGAGACAAAATAGTGTCAAACCCATGTCGAACAGACAATATAGAAGAGATGAAATAAAGGTACAGCAAGCGATAGAGCCCTATTTATGGTGCGTCGTAATAAATACTTTTTATCGATCGATATATTTTTATTTATCAGGATTCAATCCCTTGTGTGAAGGTGAATTGAGGAATTTGGAGATCGGGCTTAAATAAAAAATAGGCTTAGATAAAAAAAAATTTCAGGTACGAGAATAATTTTTTTTAGTTTGCTCGCACAATGGTAGGATAACAAGTTTAAACCGAAATTATAAGTTTAAATGTTTAGGATAACTTTAGCTATAAATAGAGCATTCTTAACTATAGCGTTGCAGCCCCTAATAATCTGTCAAAATAACAAATAAGTAAGACGGAGCGTGGAGATACATTTGTGCAGTCCCGATACAACTCAGCAGAAATAGAGCCAAAATGGCAAAAAACATGGGCAGAAATTGGCGCAGACAGAACGTCAGAAGATACAGACAAGCCTAAATTTTACGCCCTGTCCATGTTTCCATATCCATCGGGCAACCTACATATGGGTCACGTCCGTAACTACGTTATTAGCGATGTGATCGCTCGCTTGAAGCAAATGCAGGGATATCGCGTTCTTCATCCTATGGGTTGGGATGCTTTTGGTTTACCTGCTGAAAATGCCGCGATCGATAGAGGGGTTCCTCCGGCACAATGGACTTATAAAAATATCGCCAATATGAGGTCTCAACTCCAGCAACTAGGACTTTGTTTGGACTGGAGTAGAGAAGTTGCTACCTGTTCCCCAGACTATTATAAGTGGACGCAGTGGATTTTCTTGCAGTTTTTCCAGGCTGGACTAGCTTATCAAAAAGAAGCCGCCGTCAACTGGGATCCAGTTGACCAAACTGTACTAGCAAACGAACAGGTAGATAGTGAAGGTCGTTCCTGGCGATCGGGGGCTATAGTTGAGCGAAAATTACTAAAGCAATGGTTTTTCAAAATTACTGACTATGCCGAACAATTACTAAACGACTTGGATAAATTGAGCGGTTGGCCAGAAAGAGTTAAATTAATGCAAGCCAACTGGATAGGTAAATCTGTTGGGGCATATTTAGAATTTCCGATCGTCGGGATGGATGAGAAAGTAGGAGTGTTTACTACTCGTCCCGATACAGTCTATGGAGTTAGCTATGTGGTACTCGCACCAGAACATCCTTTAACTCCTCAAGTTACTACTTCAGATAGAAAAGAAGCAGTAGAAGCTTTTATCGAGGAAGTAGCTAGTGAAAGCGAATTAGAAAGAACCGCCGAAGATAAAGCTAAACGGGGTATTCTTACAGGTGGTAAAGCAATTAATCCTTTTAATGGTGAAGAAATTCCCATCCTAATTGCTGATTACGTACTTTACGAATACGGTACTGGTGCGGTGATGGGAGTTCCCGCTCACGATACGCGTGACTTTAAATTTGCGATCGAAAATAATCTTGCTATTAAAGTAGTAGTTGTCCCAGAAGGGGAAGACGGCACTAAAACCCTAGATGCTGCTTACACCGAACCAGGAATTATGGTAAATTCTGGTCAGTTTGACGGTACGCGATCGCAGATAGGCAAAACCAAAATTATTGAATACGCCGAAGAAAAAGGCTACGGTAAGGCACGGGTACAATATCGCTTGCGAGATTGGTTGATTTCTCGACAAAGATATTGGGGTGCGCCTATTCCAGTAATTCACTGTCCTAGTTGCGGTATAGTCCCAGTACCAGAAGCAGATTTACCAGTAACATTACCAGAGAATATCAAAGTTAGCGAACGAGGATTATCTGCTTTGGCCCAATTAGAAGAGTGGGTGAACGTACCCTGTCCTAGTTGTGGGGAACCTGCTAAGCGGGAAACCGACACCATGGATACTTTTATTGATTCTTCTTGGTACTTCCTTCGCTATACCGATGCCAATAACGATTGCGCGATCTTCGAGTTAGATAAAGTAAATGACTGGATGCCAGTAGATCAGTATGTAGGTGGTATCGAACATGCGATTTTGCACCTACTCTATTCCCGCTTCTTTACTAAAGTTTTACGAGATAGGGGTTTGCTTAATTTTGACGAACCTTTCCAGCGTCTTCTAACTCAAGGTATGGTGCAGGGCAAAACCTATTTTAATCCCAATAAAGCTGGTAAAGATAAATGGATTCCTACCCCAACGGTAGATCCTGAAAATCCTCAGGATCCACAGACAGGGGAACCATTAAAAGTCTGCTATGCTACCATGTCTAAATCTAAGGGTAATGGAGTAGCCCCAGAAGAAGTTATCGCTACATACGGCGTAGATACAGCAAGAATGTTTATCTTGTTTAAAGCGCCCCCAGAAAAAGATTTGGAATGGGATGAAGCCGACGTAGAAGGGCAATTTCGCTTTTTAAATAAGGTTTGGAGTACGGTACAAGAATTTGCCGAGAGTTCTGTTTCTGCTAAAAAGAAAAGTAAAGATAAGTTAAGCAAAGAAGAAAAAGAATTGCGACGGGCAATTCATACGGCAATTAAAGAAGTCTCGGAGGACTTGGAGGGAGAATATCAGTTTAATACGGCTGTTTCCGAGTTGATGAAGTTGAGAAATTCCCTAGGAGATGCTAAGTGTAAAAATTCGCCAGTTTATGCAGAAGGGATTGAGACTCTAATCAGGTTGATGGCACCTTTTGCACCTCACATTGCTGAGGAATTGTGGCATCAACTGAGTAATAATAACTCCATACATACTCAACAATGGCCTCAAGTCGATTCTTCAGCTTTGGTGGTGGATGAAATCACCTTAGTAATTCAAATTATGGGCAAAACTCGCGGTACCATTCAAGTTCCTGCGAGTGCGGATAAACAAGCTTTAGAACAGTATGCTAAAGAGTCCGAAATTGGCAAGCGCTATTTGGAAGGGAAGGAGATTAAAAAAGTAATTGTCGTTCCTGGAAAATTAGTTAATTTTGTCGTAGCCAAGTGACCTCTCTTGTGGTAGAGAGTCTTTACTACAATTAGAAGGAAGGTATAAAAGGTGAAATCGCGATCGCAAAAATGACTCGACGCAAATTTATCCTCGGAATTGCTGCTGCTGTTGGGTTAGTTGGCTCTATTGCTCTCAAAAAGCAGCCAGAGGTCACAGTTTCTCAATCTCTATCTGCTCTACCCGATCGAACATCTATGCCAGAAAAAATTCTCGGCAATACAGGGGTGAGCGTTCCTATTTTAGGTTTAGGAGGAGCAGGAAAAACCCCCTTATCTTGGAACGGAAACCAACAAAAAGCGATCGCATTAGTTGAGAGGGCGATCGCTTTAGGAATTCGTTATTTCGATACCGCATCTAGTTACGGACCGAGTGAAGAAAATTTGGGGAAAGTACTCCCAGCCTATCGAGATCGAGTTTTTTTAGCTACTAAAACTGCTGCTAGAGATAGAGATGGAGCCTGGAGAGATTTAGAACGATCTCTAAAGCGTTTGAAAACCGACTATATCGACCTCTGGCAGTTACATCACGTCTCATTTAGAGAAGATTTAGAGCGGATTTTTAGCTCGAGAGGAGCCATAAAAGCTTTAGAAGAAGCTCAGCAACAAGGACTGGTTCGCTTTTCTGGCATCACCGGACACCACGAACCCGATGTAATTGCTGAAGGTTTGCGTCGCTATCCTTTCCATACCACCCTGGTTGCTCTCAATGCTGCTGACGCCCATCATCCTCGCCCTTTTGCTCCTACAGTTCTACCAGTGGCAAAAAAGAAAAATGTAGGCGTTATTGCCATGAAAGTGCCAGCGTACGGTCGCTTATTTAAAAATGGCGTGTTAGATGGGATGCATCAGGCGATGAGATACTCTCTCTCTCTCGATGGCGTTCATTGCTGTATTATTGCGGCAGAAAATATAGCCCAGTTGGAATCTAATGTGAGGGTTGCGGAAGCTTTCCAGCCTTTAAATGAGCAGGAAATGTTCGCGCTCGAGCAGCGTACTGCTAATGTATGGAGGGAAAATACTTTTTTCCGTGCCTGGACTTAGATTTTTTTGAAGTTTTATGATTTAATCTTGATAAAAGCAAGATGATATGTATAGTGATGGGAGTGACGGGAACTGGGAAAACCACTATTGGCAGTTTACTAAGCCAAAGTTTAGGTTTTCCCTTTTATGATGGAGACGACTTTCACCCGCCAGAAAATATACACAAGATGAGTCGGGGAATTCCCTTGAACGATCGCGATCGCCTTCCTTGGTTGTTAGCGCTGAGGGATTTAATCGCTCGACTAATAAGTGAAGGAAATAGTGGAATTATTGCTTGTTCGGCTCTAAAACAAGCTTATAGAGAACTTTTGCAAGGCGATCGTCGAGATATTATTTGGATATATCTCAAAGGAGACTACGACGAAGTTCTTTCTAGAATTAAACAGCGTCAGAAACATTTCATGAAAGAAGATATGTTGCGCAGTCAGTTTGAAGCTTTAGAAGAACCAAATGATGCTTTTACTGTATCGATCTCTGCTAGTCCAAACGACATTTTAGAGCAGATTTTAGACCAATTAAAAAAAATATGACCTTTATTAAGAGTTGAAATTGATTTATGTTTCTCAACCTCTAATAAAGATTATTGCTGAATCTGAAATGACGAGCGATCGGGGTGATAACTTCATTAAACTAAGCTCTGTATATGTTTCATCGCCTTCAAACCCTTTTGATAAAATGGCAGCTTTCTTATTAACCGCTTTAGTTCTTTGGAAGATTATAGTAGAGCGCTAGTATAAGTGCTACATATGCTAGCCAAATATTACGACCTAATTCTTGACCATGTATAAAATCATTTAAACTAGGTTTTTATTCAGCGTTTAACCACAAGAAACAATATTCAAACCACAACCAAACCGGAGGAATAATAGCTGAACTTATTAGGCTAAAATTTGTCCAATCATTTGCATCATTTGTATTGTTATTATCTAATATAATCATAATGTTTACTATACCTAAAATGATTAATAATAATGTCCCTAAGTTTAAATATTTTTTTCTATGCTCCCATTTTTTATTCACATATTTTTTTCTTTCTTGTAATAGATAACGAGGTAAATCTATCCAGGAAGAGACGCTTATTACTTTATCTTGGTCGTAAATTACTTCTCTGTTCTGATGATTCTTGACGGATTTAGGGATAGTTATCAATTCATTATTGCTTAAATTTAGCTCGGTGAGTTTGGTAAGATTAGCGAGAGATTTAGGGATAGTTATCAATTCATTATTGCTTAAATCTAGTTTTTCGAGCTTGGTAAGATTAGCGAGAGATTTAGGAACGGTTATTAATTCATTATTGCTTAAATTTAGCTCGGTGAGTTTGGTAAGTTTCTCGATAGATTCTGGGAGTTTTTTAAATTGATTTCCGCTTAAATCTAGTTTGTGGAGCTTGGTAAGATTAGCGAGAGATTTAGGAACGGTTATTAATTCATTCCTACTTAAATCTAGGTGGGTGAGCTTAGCAAGATCTGTAATGGATCCTGGAACGTCGTTTAATTGATTTCCGCTTAAATTTAGGTCGGTGAGCTTGGTAAGATTAGTGAGAGATTTGGGTATGGTTGTTAATTCATTATTGCTTAAATTTAGGTCGGTGAGATTGGTAAAATGAGTTATCGATCCTGGAACTTCTTCTAAATTAGTATGGCTTAAATTTAATGTCTTTAAGTTCTCTGGTTGCTCGAATGTATTAAGTCGTTCAGTCACTCGATCTCTTGAACATCTGCTTAAATTTAATTCCGTCATATCTTTTTCCATGAATCAAGTTTAATTCGACACGATCTAGTTTATAGCTAGGATAGCATCCTTTTCTTCTTATAAATAAAACGATCGCGATCGCCATCTACCTACCCTTCCTCATCCTTGACCCATCTCGACTCATAGAAACCCGATCGAGGGAGAGATCGGCTTTGCAGCTTGCTCTAATTAAACCACTTGGGATAGTTTAAAATAACTCTCAATGGCGATCGCTTTTAACAGTTATCAGTTATAGAGAATCAATTAATACTTGTCTAGCTATCTATAATGTGGGAAAAAATAGAAAAAATCGACAGTTGAAAACGATCGATTTTAAAATCTTAGAGAAAAATTTAACAAGCAAATTACTCATTATGGAGCCATTTATATTAGCAGCCATTGAAGAAGCAGAAATTGGACGACAAGAAGGGGGTATACCTATTGGATCTGTAATTGTCTATCGCGATCGAATTATAGGTCGAGGACATAATAGACGAGTGCAGAAGCGAAGCGCAGTCCTTCATGGAGAGATGGACGCACTAGAAAATGCAGGTCGTCAACCAGCATCCGTTTATCGCCAATGTACTCTTTATACCACCCTATCGCCCTGCCCTATGTGCAGCGGAGCTATTTTGCTTTATGGTATACCAGAAGTAGTTATTGGCGAAAACGTTACTTTTATGGGCGAAGAAGAATATCTTCGCAGTAAAGGAGTTGCTATTAAGGTACTTCAAGATACCCGTTGCATTAAGTTAATGTCAGATTTTATTGTTAAAAATCCCCAATTGTGGAACGAAGATATTGGCATCGATTGAATCTGCAACAATCTACCTAAAAAACTTTTCCTTTCAACATTATATTCCAATAGAGCCAAGGGAAAAAGTACTTTTTCACTAACCACATACTGTAGCGCTCTTTGGTTGGGTCAAAAGGGAAAGTAGAAGTAGGTTGTTTGTTATAATCAAACTCGGCCATAACAGTGGTACCGTAGCCTGTAATTAGAGGACAGCAAGTGTAGCCGTCGTATTGGCCTTTTTGAGAATTAGCTGAGATGAGTGCGAGTAAATTCTCGACTAAAACTGGCGCTTGTTTGCGAATGGCTGCTGCTGTCTTGGATGTCGGTAGAGAAGAAGCATCTCCTATGCTAAAAACATTGGGATAAACGTTATGTTGTAGAGTATTCTTATTGACATCAGCCCAACCTTTACTGGGACCTTCTTGAATTGCTAGGGGACTTTCTTTAACGAAGTCTGGAGCGCTCATGGGCGGTGTAACGTGAATCATGTCATACTTGAGGCTAACTTCACTCACTCCTTCGTCGGTTGTTACCTCAAAAATAGCCTCTTTAGTTTCAGATTTGATTTCCTTGAGGTTGTGGTGATATTTCACTTCAATATGGCGACGATCGACCACTTTTTCCAGAGTTTCGCAGTACGCTGGTACGGGAAACATTTTTGCCGTAGCGTTGGAATATATTACTTTGGTGTTGACTCCTACTTCGCTTTTGCTTTTAAAAGTGTCATCGGCTAGGTACATGATTTTTTGCGGCGCTCCTCCGCATTTTATAGGAGTTGCGGGAAAGGTAAATATAGCAGTACCGCCTTTGAAGTTGTTAATGACCTCCCAAGTGTAGGGAGCATAATCTTTAGAATAGTTGCTAGTAACTCCGTCTTTACCAAGTGCTTCGGGAAGTCCTTTAATTAAATGCCAGTCAATCTGAATGCCAGGACAGAGAATTAAGTATTCGTACTCAACTCGCGTTCCTTGTTTTGTTAATACGGCTTTGTTATCTGGATCTAGCTTGACTACATAATCTTTAATCCAGGTTGCTTTTTTAGGAATGCAGTCTTTTTCTTCCCTCTCGGTTTGCTCAATTGTAAACACTCCACCCCCCACTAACGTCCAACCAGGTTGGTAGTAGTGTTTGTCAGATGGTTCGACGATCGCTATATCTAAAGACGGATCTTTATTTAGCAATTGAGCTGTGGTCGTTATCCCTGCTGTTCCTCCACCAACAACCACTATTTGATGACTTACAGTATTAGTTGAAGTTGACATAATATCTTTCCTAGTCTTGCCTTACACCCAATTTAGATGAGTCGATCGAGTAGTAAAGCTGGCTTAAGCCAATTTAAAAAATTTGTTTCTTTTAAAACTCGAATTCAGTACGAACTACTGTTACCCAGATAGTATCGTTGCGATCGTCGTGATTGGGATTGGTTACGGCATAAAACCCAGGAATAATAGTAATATATTTATTAACTCTATGACTGTATAAGACTTCCCAATGAATCGAGGTATCTCGATCGACGCGATCGCTAATGGAATTATAGGTGAGTTTGGAGGGCATCCCGACAATAATCCCTCCTCTGTTACCTTCTGCGAAAAGGTCTAAAAAAGACAAGCCTAAAGCCCAATTATGTAAAGTTGCATTGTTGTCACCTCCCGACTTTTGCTCGGCTAAAGCAATTCCCCACCATCCACCTAAGTCTAATTGAGGGTTAATTTCCCATTCAAAAGAAAATCCGAAATTATTTGATGCTGTATCGTTTCTCTCAAATGGTCTTCTACCCACGAAACTACCCGTAGAACTGGTTACATTAACGTCACGGCTAGTTTGATATTTGTAAACATAGTCAAAAGCAAACTCAAAATTATCATTCGGTTCAATAAGCAACTGAGTTAATATCGAAAAAGAACCATTAAACAAACCTCTATTTTCTCTTGGATCCTCGGCATCTTCTCCCAAGTAACCCAGACTTAATTGAAAAATTCCTTCAGGGTCGAGATCCAACCTCAAACCACCTCCAGCGTTACCACCACCGCGTAGGGTGAATGGGTTGCGACGACCAAAACGAGAGAGGGAACCAGCAGCTGGATTGAGACTGTTACCTAAATCGTTCAATCCGATACCTTTTATCCCTAAGATCGCCCTACCTCGATCGTTGAAAATGGGAAAACTATAGAAAACCTCATCAATTATAAATTTACCCTCAGTATCGCCACGGGTACGCAAACGAGTCATTTGGGTATTGTTGAGTTCTTCCGAGTCAAAAGTAGGTAATTCTCGCGATTGCCAAGTAACTGCTAAAAGGTCTCGACCAGTAAAGCTAGTCTCTAAATCTAATTCGACTCTATAACCTAAAAAGGTTTGAGTTGTATCTGTTGCTTTTAGATTGCCAGGTTCTCTTGCTCGATTGCCAAAGGTATCTCCTAATTGAATAAGAACCGATCCTTCTAGAAAAGTTGTCGGAGAAAATTGACTTTCTTCAAGAAAAACAATTCTATCTTTTATCTCATCTACGTTCTTTCTTACGAATGCTAATTCACCTTGAAAATCCCTTACCAACCTAGATATACTTTGTCTTTCTTCAGCAAGTAAATTGCGAGCGCCTGCATTTATTTTCTCGAGACACTTATTTAAAGCCGCTGCAAATTCGTAGCGAGTTATTGAGGGTTTATTTTGGTAGGTTCGATCGCTCGACTCAGGGAGACAATTATAGTTATTCGCTAAATTTTCTAGTGCTGAGTATGCCCAGTCATCGGCAGAAATATTTCGTAACAAATCTACGATCGTAATAGATTCTAAATCTTGTATTTCTCCTTCAGCTAAAATCGTATTTAAAGAGCTTAGTTGGGCACTTTCTAACTCAGAAATCTCACTTGCTTCTGCTCTGACACTAGCAAGACATAAAACAATTCCCAACAAACTAGTTGCTGCTTTATAGCAACTAGTTTTCAAGTTATAAGTACTTTTCACTACCCCCAATCTTTTCGTTATTAATTATAATTATTAGGGCATTTTTCCCAAACACTGTCAACTATTTAGCGATCGTTTTTTTCTGGGCAATTTTTACCTGCTTGTGGAGCAATTTTTGTATTTTATTAGCACTTCTCAAGTATTTAGGGATGCGAGCGTTCATCTAGATAGAAACGTCTCAAAAATATACTTAATAATTTCTTTTACAGCAGCAACACCAAAAATTAGGATTGAGGTAGTAAGAGTTGCTCCTAAAACGCAAAAAAATAAACCGACTAAGCAAATTAAACCGTCATCTTCTAATAAGCCAAAAGCTGTAATAAAAATCCCCATCGCAGGTAAGGTATTTGTGAGGGGAATGGGAATCATCATCGAGATAGACATCAGGACGATCGCGCTACCAATGATCGCCCTACCTGGCAAAGTGGTACAAACAAAAAGAAGCCGAGGACGAGTAATTGCCTCAATTCTGCGCAACCAGGGAATTCCTGCTTTAACTACACTTTGAGCCATTTCTAATTCTATGGCACTGTTGCTAATGCCTTGTGGCAACCAGAGGCTTTTGCTACCCGCAATTAATTGAATGGCTAAAAGAAAAATAACGATCGCAAAAGGAATAGAATAACCTGGGGCGGGAACTGGTAAAGCAGAAGGAAGGGAAAGAACGATTAATAAAAAACCAAAAGTCCTTTCACCAGCTAGAGAAAGGATATTGGCTAATTTTACTTTTGGTTGTCGTTCTTCCTCGAAAAAATACCGTTTGAGTTCTACAGACAGTTTAGCCATTAATTGTAGTTAAGAAATAAGGGCGGGCATTGCCCACCCTAACCGATTAAGTTCCAGATGTCCAGGAGTTCATATACTCTACCTGTTCGGAGGTGAGAGTATCGATCGCAATATTCATCGCCTGTAACTTGAGACGAGCAATTTCTTTGTCTACCTCTTCTGGAATAGAGTGTAAACCTGGTTCGAGTTTGCCTTTATTCTTAACTAAATACTCGCAAGCTAAAGCTTGGTTAGCAAAACTCATATCCATTACCGCGCTGGGGTGTCCTTCAGCCGCAGCTAGGTTAATTAAACGACCTTCTCCTAGCACAACCACAGATTTACCGTTAGACAGGCAATATTCTTGAGTGAAATTGCGCACTTCCCGCACTTCAGTTGCCATTTCACCCAAAGATTTGAGGTCAATTTCGATATCGAAGTGACCGGAGTTGCAAACAATTGCTCCGTCTTTCATCGACTCGAAATGTTCTTTGCGAATGACGTGTTTGTTTCCGGTGACGGTAATGAATAAATCACCTTGGGATGCTGCTTGAGCCATTGGCATTACTCGGAAGCCATCCATAACTGCTTCGATCGCCTTAGTGGGGTCAATTTCAGTAACAATTACGTTGGCACCCAATCCCCTAGCGCGCATAGCAGTACCTTTACCGCACCAACCGTAACCAGCTACCACTAAGGTTTTACCAGCTAACAAAATGTTGGTAGCGCGGATAATACCATCTAGAGTAGATTGTCCGGTACCGTAGCGGTTATCGAAGAAGTGCTTAGTATCAGCATCATTAACGTTAACTGCTGGGAAAGTGAGAACTCCATCTTTAAACATTGCTTGCAGGCGAACAATGCCAGTGGTAGTTTCTTCTGTAGTGCCAATAATATCGGCTATTTGATCTTGTCTTTCTTGAATTAAAGTTGCGGTAACGTCACTACCGTCGTCGATAATGATATTAGGTTTGTGATCTAGGGCTATTTGTACGTGGCGGTGATAAGTTTCGTTATCTTCCCCTTTGATAGCAAACACCGGTATATCGTAGTCTGCGACCAAGCAAGCAGCAACGTCATCTTGAGTAGATAGAGGGTTGCTAGCAATTAACAGCGCATCTGCACCACCTGCTTTGAGGGCGATCGCTAAATTTGCTGTTTCTGTAGTAACGTGACAGCAAGCAACTAAGCGAATACCTGCTAGGGGTTTTTCCGATCCAAAACGCTCTTTAATTTGCCGCAGCACTGGCATTTCTCGCCCAGCCCATTCTATCCTTTGTTTGCCAATGGAGGCGAGTGCTATGTCTTTAATTTCGTGCTTGGGCTTATTTTTAGTTGCAATCATTTGATTTCACTCTTGTGCAAAAATGTGAATATTACCGACGCTTAGATCGAAGGTTATAAGCGGGTTTTTCTTACGGACTACTCTATGGTTGCCAGTTATTCGGTAGTCCCTACTCTAGGTTAGCGCTAGTTGGTTTTGCCATAAGACCGCTCTAGAGAATTTATTTATATTTGGTGTTTGTTTGTTTTGAGGGTCTTATTTGGTGCATTTCGATCGCAGTGTCGTATTATCTCACTATGACGCTCGGGGTTAGTGGCAATATTGATATTTTTTTAACTATCTTTGCACAAGTAAAATAATTTTAGCTAGGGTAGAGTCTATAAGTAGCTACGATCGGTAATTGGCGAGAGCCTTCTTAGATGTAGTTACTGCAATCGATCGTGACAATCTCGATCGGGCGTTAAGGTTAATTTAACCTGTATTTATTTTGTTTCAAGATCTAACTCAAAATAATCTAAATTTTAACGATCGAATGCGAAGAATAAGTTTTTGGTCTCTAATTTTTACCTGTTCAATATTAATAACGATCGCTTTAAGTTCTAATATAAGCGCTCAAGTTTCACCAACACAGAATTTAAACCCATTTTCACAACAAAACAGCACCCAGCAAAATAATACAATAGGACACGGTTGCGTGCGACTTGACGGGCGCTGTGTATTAAGAGTTATTGGTCGTAAGTCAGCCTTACCTCAACGAATCAATATTATTCAAGACCGACTAGATGAGATCGCTAGAATTTATTTTCAAACGGAAAGCGACGAATTAAAAGTTACTAAAAACGACAAAAATATTATTTTCGTTACAATTGGTAATGATACAAAACCTATGGTGGTAGCAATGCTAACACCACAAGAAATTCGCGACCAGATGGCTTCTTTAGAAAGAGGCTTGAAACAAGCTAAGCAGCAGAGAAAACCGGAGTATTTAATAGAACAAGCAAAAATTGCTGGTTTGACTGCTGGGGCGATGATTTTACTGAGTTTGGGAATTGCTAACCCAAAAAATAAAAGAAAGCAATCTAATGAGGAAAAAAAATCGGAGGTTGGCGATCTTTCAGAAGTAATTAAAACTGAGTTAATTAAACAACAAAAAGCAAATTTACAAGCAGTTAAAAATATACTGTTAAATCTAGCTCGAGTTGCTATTTGGGTAGGTGGAACTTTATTTATTTTGGGCCTATTTCCCTATACGAAAAGCACACAATTTTGGTTTATTTGGGCATTTGGGATTCCTTTGCTAATAGCAGCCGTTATTTTGGCAACATACGTAATTATTCGTTTGAGTTATGCTGCGATCGACAAACTAAACTCTACAATTGCTAATAATACTTTGCTTGCTTACCAAAACAATCAGCGCTTGCAATTGCGCATAGTAACTATATCTGTGGTTGCGAAGAGTATTATTACTTTTAGTTGTGCTGGAATAGCAGTATTAGTTACTTTGACTATTATTGGTCTCGATATTGGCCCGATCCTTGCTGGGGCTGGCATCATTGGTATTGCAGTCTCTTTTGCGTCTCAAAATTTTATCAAAGACACCATCAACGGTTTTTTGATTATCCTAGAAGACCAATACGCTGTTGGCGACATGATTAATGTAGGAGGATATCAAGGCATAGTAGAAAATATTAATTTACGTATTACCCAATTACGAGACACAGAGGGAAGATTGATTAGTATTCCTAATAGTGAAATTAAGGTAGTTGCCAACCTTTCTAGTAAGTGGGCTCAGGCAGACCTATATATCCCCGTAGCTTACCAAACTGACGTAGACAAAGCACTAAAATTAATTAGACAAGTAGCCGAGCAAATGAGTAAAGACTCGAACTGGAAGCGTCTAATTTTAGAACCTCCCCAGGTGCTAGGAGTAGAAAATTTTGGCGATCGCGGTGTAATGATTCGAGTCTGGATTAAAACTAAACCTTTACAACAATGGCCAGTTTCTAGAGAGTTTCGTCGCCGAGTTAAAGTGGCATTCGATCGTGCTAGAATTCCTATTCCCATGCCACAGCAAGAAGTTTTGTTTAAGCGCTATGGCTCTTCTTCTAAACCTCCATTGGCCATAGAAGGCAACAAAGATGACTCTCAGCCATAAAATTACGTTTGAGTTTCTTCATGTAGGATAATTAATACTAATCCAGCTGCTAGAATTAATACGCTTATAGTCATAAATACGATCGCAAACATATTATTAGGAGCATTAGACAGAGCTGGAGCTAATAATATTATTAAAAAAGTCCCCACAGTCATACAGATAAGACCGGAATCGAAAAGATTAGGAAGATTAGGCATTTTTTATAATTTGACTCTAGTATCTAACTTATTTTACCTTTTGTTGAGACACTTGAATTTAGGGAAATACCAGAGGCGATCGAAATGTCCTAGGTAAAAATACTACTCCCCTTATTTCAGCGATCGGTGAACAGTTATCAGTGAACAGTTGTGAATTCATTTTTGAATCAATCGATCTTTGATAATTGGTAACTGACAACTGATAACTGAAATATCGGTAAGGGACTTTCGCTCCCACTCACAACTGACAACTGTTAAAGTGAAGGATGAATTTTCATTCTTCATACTTCATCCTGTGGTTAAACAATGAGAATATCTTGGGAAGTAATAAAATTACCGGCGCTATTAATGTTTTGCAGCACGGCAAATTGTTTTCCCTTAAACAACAAACCACCAGTAGCTAAGTTAAAACTAAACTGATTGGTACTGGTAGCACCAAAACTATTACGATTAATGAGAATTTTATCTCCTTGAGCTTTGTTGAAATCAGAGATAATATCAATTCCTTCGGAAACAGAATTGAACATAAAGCGATCGGCACCAGTACCACCTGTGAGAAAATCGCGACCTCCTCTTCCTATTAATATATCGTTACCAGCAGCGCCGTTAAGTATGTTGTTAGCAGCATTACCCACAAGCCGATTATTAAGGTTGTTGCCAACTCCATTTCGAGCATTACCAGAGAGAGTTAAATTTTCTACATTTCCAGCTAGGCTATAGTTAACAGTGGAAATAACCGTATCGAAGCCAGCATTGGCAGCTTCTATAACTCGATCGCCGGCACTATCAACAACATAAACATCGTTACCCACTCCCCCATTCATCAAGTCATTGCTAACACCGCCATTGAGAGTATCATTGCCCGCACCGCCGTTAAGAGTATCGTTTCCGCCATTACCAATTAGTTTGTTATTGAGGGTGTTTCCGTTGACAATATTATTGAGGTTGTTGCCCAATCCATAAATAGCTGCTCCACCCAAGCTTAACCTTTCGAGATTACTTCCCAGGGTGTAATTAACAGTGGAAATAACCGTATCGAAGCCAGCATTGGCAGCTTCTATAACTCGATCGCCGGCACTATCAACAACATAAACATCGTTACCAACTCCCCCATTGAGAGTATCATTACCAATACCGCCATTTAGAGTATCGTTACCGCTGTAACCTATGACTATATCGTTGCCTTGAAGCCCTAATATTGTTTCGCCGTTACTAGTACCATCGATAGTGTCATTGCCAGAAGTAGGCTGCTCGATAACAACATTAGTTACTGCAATAGTAAAGAGCTTAGAAATATTTAAACCCCTAGAATCGTTAGTTTGGATACTAACCTGGTAAGAAGTATTACCGCTTTCGTAGTTTAGACTAACTCCCTCTCGAAGCTTGAGGATATTGTCGTCGATCGCAAACAAGTTATTAGGGTTGTTGATAATTTTGTAGGTAAAACTTTCTTGAGTATCTGGGTCATTAGTAGAAAGGCTGCCGATCGCCGCTCCGGTAGCATTTTCACTGACAGAATTGCTACTTAGTTGAATATTAGTAGGAGCGTTGTTTACGGAAGTGGAAACGACTGTAGTAGTGCTGTCACTGACTGGTGTCGTGTTATTGTTAGCAGCAATAGTAAAGGTAGTAGTTTCGGTTAAACCAGGAGCAACTCGATTCTCAGTAGGAGCGAAAACTAAACCTTGAATGGCTTTGGTAACTGCCGATCCGGATCCTACGAATTGATAAGAACCGTTATTTTGTCGAGTAAAACCACCGAGGTTGGTCAAAACTCCTTTAGCTGTGTTGTCGAGAGTAACGGTTACCGTTATGTTATTTTCGCTAGCATCCCCAATAACCACATCAGAAAAGATCGCAACAGTAGCATTATCGTTAACTGTTTGTCCGGCTGCGGTATTGCTAATTATTGGAGCGATCGCCAATCCGTCTAAAATAAGATCTCGCGATAAGTTGAAATCAGTTACATTTTTGAGATTAGCAAAGTTCTGTCCGTTAAAAGATAAATTTCCCGTGCCTGAATTAAAATTGAACTGGCTAATTGCAGTGGCTCCAAATCCTCCACCGATCTTAATTCGGTCTCCCTCAGAAATATTAAAATCTTCGATCGTGTCAATTCCTTGTGAAGATGAATTAAAAACAAACTTATCCGCACCACTTTGACCCGAAAGAGTATCGTTACCAGAGCCACCTTCTAAGATGTCACCCCCACTTCCACCATTTATGGAGTCGT